>JAITTD010000212.1 GCA_031287245.1 Bacteroidales bacterium | reverse complement strand
GCAATCATGGCTTTATACAAATCTTTTCCCAAACGTTTGCCCATCGCAATGAGGTCGTTGGCAAAATGGTCGTATTCGTCGATGATGATATATATTCCTTTTCCTGCAGATTCCACTGCATTAAAGGCAATTTGCAAAGAGCCAATGCCTCTTTTTTCTTGCTTAATTTCCTGAAGAAGAGCACTGCTGTCGGGAATAATATGGCGATAAGTGTTGAGAAAAGCACAAACCGTATCCTGTACTTTTTCGGAAAAAGATTTCACAAATCCCTGTTCACTCGACGTATCCAACCCCGAAAAATCAAATTTCAGCACTGCATACGTGTTTCTTTCGGGTGTAGGATGTTTGCCGATATAAAGACCGCCAAACAACTTGTCGAAATTTTCCGCCTCATTGAGGTCATAATAATACGACAGCGTCATAAAGAACAAACTCTTGCCGAATTTGCGCGGGCGGATGAAAAACTGATTGGGGTTGGCTTCTTTTTCCAACATCTCTATGTACATGGTTTTATCCACGTAGGCATAGTTTTCAAGGATAATCCTCCTGAAATCCGAAATGCCGTAAGGCAACCGCTTGTATTTCTTTGTTTCCATCTTTTTGAACTTTTAGACTACAAAGACAGGCATTATAACTCAATCTTGACAAGCCATACTAATTCATTTTTTGACAACAAATGTATAGGCATAATCACACGGACGGTTGGCCGCCTTCTGTAATTTTGCGGGCAAGGTAATCGTGGTCACCCCGTCTTTTGTGTTCCATTTCAAGGGTTCTTTGTAGCCAAGCATATAAATTTGCGAACCGGCGGCGGGGGTTACCGCTGTTAATTGCAGTTGTTTGCCCGGCCAATCGGTAGCGATGGCATAAACGGTACGATTGTCCTTGCTGCGCGTAAAATGCACTTTGCCTTCCGAAACAACGGAATAACCGCGGGTATTATAAATGCCTTCTCCGTTCACTTTCAACCATTTGCCGATTGCTTTCAAACGGATTTCCAGCATGGCAGGCAAAGCGCCCTGCGCATCCAAACCGGTAATCAAAAGCATATTCCCGCCTTTGGAAACCACGTCGATAAACATTTCCACGAAAGCATCGGGACTGAGAACGGTTTTTTCCGTATCCGACCAGTTGAAACTAAAAGTCTGACTGTAACTCCGGTTTTCTTCCCATACATGGCTCAGACGGTCTTCATCTTTCATATCGTGGTACTCGCTGGTATAGACGTCGCCCAAATGCGAACGTAACCGCTTGTCATACATCCGTCCGTAGCGGTCGTTTACAGCCACTTCTTTCCTGCCTTCCGCTTGATTGTAGAAATAAGAGGAAATTTCAAACGCCCCCAGGGTTTCTACAGGGTCATCCCATTCGCCATCGTAAAACAGGAGGTCGGGGTCGTACATGTCAATGTATTCCATCGCCTGCGGAACCAGATATTCTTTTAAAAAGTCCTTGACGGCAATTTTACCCATTGCCCATGTTTCTAATCTCGGGTTATAGTCCACATGATGAAGCCCTCTTTTGGGGGGATAATTCCAGCAGCGCTGAATGATATTCCCGCTGAAATCAATGACGGGATATTCGTATTCCACCGTGCTGAAATAAAAACCGAACTTCAATCCTTTCTGTTTGCAAAGGTCTGCCAAAGGCTTGGTCAAATCTCTGCCCAGCATATCGCCCACATCACGGTGGGTATAAGAGGAAGGCCACAAACAGAAGCCGGAATGGCATTTGGAAAACGGAATGATGTATTTCATACCGGCTTCCACAGCCGTGTTCACCAATTTTTCAGGCTCGTATCGTTCCGCTTTGAAAAGCGGAATCAAATCATCGCGCTCAAAATCTTCGCCCCAGTTTTTGATGTGATAGGCGCGTGTCGCCTCATCGTAATCCAAGCGGTGTTCATACCAGTCGGCATAGATGGGTCCGGAAGGTTTGGGAACGGCATATCCGGCTACCGACCAGGGTCCCCAGTCGATAAACATCCCGAATTTGATGTCCTGAAACCATTCGGGTGCTTCGTGGCGACCGATGGAGGCAAACGTAGGCTTCCATTTGCCCTTGGCAGCCATATCCAGCATACGGTTGTACTCTTTTTCGCCTTTTTGCATAATCTCTTCGGAATACCGGTTTTTCAACTCATTGATAGAGTATTTGTAACGGTATTTTACGGGGTCGTAACCCTCCGGTCGCCGGTATTCTTTCGGCGCTGTCGGAATACTGTCCGTTTTTTTTGCGGTTTCATAACCGGTAATTTGCCCCCAAGATGCGGGGCTGAATCCCATGCAAAAAGCAAGGATAAGGAATAAATTACTCTTTTTCATCAGGTTGATTTTTAAGTTTGAAATAATCGGTGCAAATATACGCAAAATTTCTATTCAAATCATATTTTTTTGTCAAATTCCGGAAGGAGAATTTGGCAACAACAAAGCGTTAGACAGAAAAGACCAAAATCCTTACAGAGGACAGTAGGATTTGTGAAGAAATGCAAAAAAGCAGGGATGGAGAAATTTCGTCCCTGCTTTTTGCTTGAACATCCTGCCTTTTTGCTAAGACGTTCTCCCTTTTTGCTTTTACTTTAATTTTGTCTATTGCACTATCTCAGATTCAGCGCACTGCCGGCTTTGTACCATTTTATTTGCAGGTCATTGAAGGTGTGGTTCGCTTTCAATGTATCATCCGTGCCGTCCAAATGGTGAAGGATGACCGTTAGCGGCGCGTTTGGCTGAAAGTTTTGAATATCCGCTATTGCGATACGGTCGTCTTCGCGAACCTTGTTGTAATCGTCCCTGTTGGCAAAGGTCAGCGCCAGCATCCCCTGCTTCTTCAGGTTTGTTTCGTGAATACGGGCAAAACTTTTTGCCAGAATCACCTTCACGTTCAGGAATCGCGGTTCCATAGCGGCGTGTTCGCGCGATGAGCCTTCCCCGTAATTTTCTTCTGCCACCACGATGGACGAAATGCCGGCGTTTCGGTATTGCCGTGCAACGGCAGACACCGCTTCATATTTCCCGTTCAGCCGGTTGTGCACCGAATTGGCTTTCCCGTTGAAAGCGTTGACAGCGCCCATCAACAGGTTGTCGGATATGTTGTCCAAATGTCCGCGGAAGCGCAGCCATGGTCCTGCCATAGAAATATGGTCAGTGGTGCATTTGCCGGAAGTTTTGATCAGCAGATACATATCGGCAAGGTCGTTGGCGTTGGCAGGCTGGAAGGCATCTAATCGCTGCAGGCGTTTAGATGCAGGGTCAATGCGTATTTCCACGTTTTTATTGCCCGAAGATGCTATATAGCCACTGTGTTCCACGGCGAAGCCTTGCGGCGGAAAGTCGCTGCCCTGCGGTTCTCTGAGTTTCACATGGCTGCCGTCCCGTGTTTTCAAGGTATCTTTCAGCGGATTGAAACAGAGGTCGCCTGCAATGGTAAGCGCCATGGTCAGTTCCGGCGAAGCAACGAAAGCGAAGGTGTTGGGATTGCCATCGGCGCGTTTGGCAAAATTGCGGTTGAACGAGGTGACGATGGCGTTTTTGCGGAGATGGTCGTCGGTGTGGCGTTTCCATTGCCCGATGCAGGGACCGCAGGCATTCGCCATGACGAGCGCTCCTGCTTTGCGGAAGTCGTCCAGGAGATGGTCGCGCTCGGCTGTGTAGCGTATTTGCTCCGAACCGGGGTTGATAATCAATTGTGCGGCAACAGGAATATTGTCTTCGGAGGCTTGCCGTGCTATGGCGGCGGCGCGGCTCAAATCCTGATACGACGAATTGGTGCATGAGCCTATTAATCCTACTTCCATCCGTTGCGGAAAGTCGTTTGCCCTAACTTTGGCGGCAAATTCGGAGACAGGCGTTGCGGCGTCGGGCGTAAAAGGTCCGTTGATATACGGTTCCAGTGTTGTCAAATCCATTTCGATGAACTGGTCGTAATATTGAGACGGGTTGGCGCTCACTTCGGCGTCGGCTTGCAGTTCTGCGGCATTTTGTTCAGCCAGAGCAGCCACGTCATCTCTGCCCGTAGCGCGAAGGTATGCCGCCATTTGTGCATCGAAGGGAAAGATGGAGGCAGTAGCGCCCACCTCTGCGCCCATGTTGCAGATGGTGGCTTTGCCTGTGGCGGTGAGGGACGCTGCCCCTTCGCCGAAGTATTCGATGATGGAGTTGGTGCCGCCTTTCACGGTGAGGATACCGGCTAATTTCAGAATGATGTCTTTGGGAGCAGTCCATCCGCTGAGTTTTCCGCTGAGTCGGACGCCAATCAGCCGAGGCATTTTGAGTTCCCACTCCATCCCTGTCATCACATCCACAGCATCCGCACCGCCAACGCCGATGGCAACCATGCCCAACCCGCCCGCATTGGGCGTGTGCGAGTCAGTGCCCACCATCATACCGCCCGGAAAAGCGTAGTTTTCCAACACTACCTGATGGATGATGCCTGCCCCGGGCTTCCAGAAACCGATGCCATACTTATCGGACACCGTGCGCAGGAAATCGTACACTTCGCTGTTGGATGAAAGCGCCGTATGGATGTCGATTTGCGCCCCTTCGTCAGCCTGTATCAGGTGGTCGCAGTGGACGGTGGCGGGCACTGCCGATTGCTGTTTTCCTGCATTCATGAATTGCAACAGCGCCATCTGCGCCGTAGCGTCCTGCATGGCTACCCTGTCGGGACGAAAATTGACATAATCCGTTCCGCGCCGAAAGGCTGTCGCAAAATCGGACTGGTATAAGTGTGCGTATAAAATTTTCTCTGCCAGACACAGCGGACGGCGGATTTTATCGCGTGCCGCTGTTACTTTGCCTGCAAACCGGGCATAAAATGCCTCTATCATATTACTGTCGTGAGTCATCATCCATTTTTGTTGAGACGACAAAGGTATGATTATTCTTTGAATTTCACAAGAAGTTTCGAGTTTGAAGTTTCGGGTTTCGGGTTTGAAGTTTCGAGTTTCGGGTTTGAAGTTTCGAGTTTCGAGTTTGAAGTTTCGGGTTTGAAGTTTCGGGTTTCGGGTTTGAAGTTTCGAGTTTCGGGTTTCGGGTTTGAAGTTTCGGGTTTCGATCACAACTGAATCACAACTGAATCACCACTGAATCACAACCGAATCACAACCGAATCACAATGAATCACAACCGAATCACCATGAATCACAATGAATGCAACAAGCCGTTTAACTCGCCGATCGTTTCTTTTGAGACTTTATCGCTTTTTCGCAAATAATCTTTCCAATAGGTCAATTGCCGCCGCAATTCCTTCGCAAAAACCTCATATTCCATAATCTTTTCTATGCCGTGAACTTCTGTGGTTGAATAAAAAACTTGCGTATATGCGGGGACTATGCCGATCGGCGCAAAAAACCGCCGCAAAAAGTCGAAAAGCCGATCTTTATTTTCCTTGCTGCTATAACTAATATTTTCGGAGGATAACTCCCCCGCGCACCCATTTATTGTTGCGTATTTCCAACCCTGCTGATTAGTTAGATTTCCGCTCCACTTGAAACTAAGAATATGCGCGTTCAAAAAGTCCGTGAGCACAGGCATTTTTTCCTGCTCAATATCCGTGTATATCAACTTATGATAGCCCTTGTTGCGGTAACATTTACACTCTGTAATCATCACGCCGCCATAAAGTCCGTTGTCATATAAAAAAGCGAGGCATTCGCCCGCCCGAAACGCGCCGTCAATCTGAACAGGCGGTTTTTTGCGCTTTTTCGGCTTTGGATTCGGCGTTGAAAGTTTCGCGCGCAACTTTTCAAGTGCCTTTTTCCGCGCAGAAATGCCTTG
>JAITTD010000178.1 GCA_031287245.1 Bacteroidales bacterium | reverse complement strand
ATTTAAACCGTAAAAATCAAAATAATCATCAAAACTTAAACAGTATGGAAACCATAGATTTCAACCGCCTTTTATTTCAAACAGCATGCTGCTGTATGGTGTCAGACGGAGATATAGCAGAAGAGGAAGTGAATTTACTGAAAAACATCTTTGAAAATTCACCGGTATTCAACGACCTCAATTTTCAGGACGAAATCAATTCGTTCATTGCTGAAGTAAATGAAAAAGGTAAAGATATACTCAAAAGTTACTTTCTGCAACTATCCAAAGCCGAATTAACCGAAGACGAGGCTTTATCGCTTATAGATGTTGCTCTCCGCACGATAAATGCAGATGAGATAGTAGAATATGCCGAGATAAAATTTTTCAAAAACATCCGTTTTCGCTTGAAGATAAGCGACGAAAAGATTCTTGAAAGATTTCCCGACATTGAGCAGTTTCTTGAAGAAGACATCGTTACGGAATCTTTTCTGGAATGCATCACAAATCAGTATTTTGAATCGGCGGCGTTGCCGCAGCTTAATCTGATTTTGGATTGACAATGTCCATCGGGACGTTTTTTTTCGGTGCGATCTGAAGGTATAGGGTTGCTCGTGCGATAAAATCTCCGTGCGCAGCAAATAATGCGTTTTCTCTATTGAAAATTAAGATGCGTTGTCCCTGAAATTTGCTGCAATAATTTGAACGGTACGCACGGAGGTCGAAACGAGAATTAATCCCGTTTCTCCTACTTTATTTCCTTTCTCTTCTTTTCCCACACTGACAGTAAAATCGCAATCGTCAGCAAGACAACGATGACGGCTAATGAAGCAAAATTGGAAATGTGAAAATGATAGCCCAAATCACCGGATAACTCATTGACGCACATTTTGATGCCGATAAAGGAAAGAATGCCGCACAAGGCAAATGAAAGGTACGAAAAATATTTCATGATGCCGCTGAGGGCGAAATACAGCGACCGCAAACCAAGTATAGCGAAGATGTTGGAAGAAAACACGATAAACGTGTCGGTGGAAACGGACAAGACCGCCGGAATGGAATCAACGGCGAAAATCACGTCGGACACTTCAATAAACAGCAGAGCGAGGAAAAAAGTAGTGGCAAAGCGCTTTCCGCCCTGTTTCACAAAAAAATGAGCATGCTCGTTGTGGTCTATGATGGGCATTACCTTTCGAAACAGTCTGATAACCACGTTGTTATTCGGGTTGAAATCTTTGTCTTCTCCATGTTTCTCAAACAGCAAATGTATGCCTGAATAAATCAGAAAAGCGCCGAAAAGGTACATCACCCAGCTGAACTGCTGGATAAGCGCCACGCCGGCAAAAATAAATGCAGCCCGCATCACCAGCGCTCCCAATATGCCCCAAAACAGGATTTTGTGCTGATATTTGGGCGCTATATTGAAATAGCCGAAAATCATGATGAAAACAAACAGATTATCAACGCTGAGCGACTTTTCGAGCAGGTAAGCCGTCAAAAATTCAACAGATTTGTTGGTGTCCATCCACAAGTAAATACCCAAGTTAAAAAGCAGGGCAAGTGATATCCAAAAGATACTCCACCCAACGGCTTCCTTGACGCTGACAGCAGTGTCCTTCTTGTGAAAAACGCCCAAGTCAAGCATCAGCATAATGATAACAAAAGCGATAAAGCCCACCCAATAAATGATACCTTCTTCCATAGAAAAAAAATTACGCAAAAGTAATAAGAATTTTTATTTTTGAAAAAGATTTCCTTTGTCCTTCTTTGTCCTTTGTGAAAATGCGTGAATTAGCGAAAGACAGTTTTTCATTGCACGCGCTTGGAAATCTCGGAATTTTTATCTACTTTTGCAAAAAGTTTTCATTATGATAGCAATTACCACACGTGAACTTACCAAAAGCGGGGACAAGTATTTTGATTTGGCAATGACACAACCTGTTTTCCTGAGACGGCGCAAAAAGTTATTTCGGCTTCAAGTTGCCGATGGCAACCCAAGCCCATCTAACGATCCTTATTTCCTTCATCCAGAGAATGTGGCAGCCATTACAAGAGGTGCAAAACAAGTTGAAGAGAAAAAAGTGACACGCTTAACACCTGAACTCAAAAAAAATCTATTCAGCGATGTATGAGTTAGATTTAACCGATGAGTTTCTTGAAGACAACCGGAAAAACTTAAGTATGAACTTGCTGGTAAATGGTCGCGACGCATTAATGACGACAACAGGCTGATATACGAAATCAACGAAGACGCCAAAATTGTTTCGATACTCTCAGCAAGAGGACATTATGGGGACAAATGAAATTTAAATGCGTTGACTCTGTTGTTTGTATCGATTTTCATTGTAATTTTGCAGCATTTTAGTAAGATAAAATAATGAACAGCAATCTCATTCTCAACCTTTTGTTGCTATCCCTGATATTGATTAACCGGAGATAGAGAATGGTTTGTATTGAATAAAACCTGAAACCATCTCTTGCCGGATGGTTTTTTAATTAGTATGGAAATGAGTGAAAAATTGTATGTATTCGACACCACCCTTCGAGATGGTGAACAAGTTCCCGGGTGTCAACTGAATACCCTGGAAAAAATAGAAGTAGCCAAAGCGCTTGACGAATTGGGCGTGGATATTTTGGAAGTCGGTTTTCCCGTTTCCAGTCCGGGCGATTTCAATTCGATTGTTGAAATATCCAAAATCATTGTCCGCCCTACTTTGTGTGCGTTGACACGCGCCGTGGAAAAGGACATCGAAGTGGCAGCCGATGCGTTGCATTACGCCAAAAACAAGCGCATCCACACCGGAATAGGCACTTCGTGGTATCACATCACGCACAAGTTCAATTCCACGCAGGATGAAATTCTGCAAAGAGCGATAGCCTGCGTGAAGTACGCCAAAAAATTTGTGGAAGAGGTGGAATTTTACGCCGAAGACGCCGGACGCACCGAAAATGAATATTTGGCAAGAGTAGTAGAGGCGGTGATAGCGGCAGGCGCCACGGTAGTCAACATTCCCGACACTACAGGCTATTGCACGCCCGACGAATACGGCACCAAAATACGTTTTCTGAAAGAAAACGTAAAGAATATCGAGAAAGCCATCATTGCCACCCACTGCCATAACGATTTGGGTATGGCTACTGCCAATACCGTTTCAGGAGTGCTCAACGGAGCGCGACAGGTAGAAGTAACCATCAACGGAATTGGCGAAAGAGCCGGCAATACAGCGCTTGAAGAAGTGGTGATGGCTGCCAAATGCCGCAAAGACATTCCGGTGCATACCGACATCAACACGCAGAATATTTACCGCACATCCCGTTTGGTGTCCACACTGATGCGAATGCCCATACAGCCCAACAAGGCGATAGTAGGGCGCAACGCTTTTGCCCATTCGTCAGGCATCCACCAGGACGGAGTGTTGAAAAACCGCGAAAGTTACGAAATCATCGCCCCTGCCGAGGTGGGCATCAACGATTCCTCCATCGTGCTGACTGCCCGCAGCGGACGCCACGCCCTGCAACACCATCTGGAACGCTTGGGCTACAACCATTTGAAGCCCGAACAATTGGACGATGCCTATCGGAAATTTCTGAAACTTGCCGACCGCAAAAAAGACATTACCGACGACGACCTTCGCGTGATTGTAGGCGTAGGGCAAACAGAGGCACAGCGGAGGCTCAAACTGAAATACCTGCAAGTGGTGTGCGGAAAATCAAGCATCCCGATGGCAACCGTTCAACTCAACATCGACGGCGAAATATGCTCGGCAACTGCTTCCGGCACCGGTCCCGTGGATGCATCCTTCAACGCTATCAAGCAACTCATTCACCGCAAGGTGACGCTTGAAGAATATCTCGTGCAGGTCATCACGCGCGGCAGCAATGACATAGGAAAGGTACATATTCAGATTGAAAACAAAGGCAATATTTATTACGGATTTTCAGCCAATACCGATGTGGTGACAGCATCCGCAGAAGCGTTTATTGACGCGCTTTCAAAAATTGTTTAGGGTTCGGACTTGATTTGAGTAATCCAATACCAGCGCCTTTGGGTTGCTTGTGCAAGTTCAATTATGAATTTTGTACTTGGAAATCCCACGGTTTTCATATAGTTTTGCAAGAAAAAAATCCGAAATAATGAGTTGGCACGAAAAAGCCATTAAGCGTTTAAAAAACAGTCTGTTCCCAATTCCGGTGGAATTGAACGAAATAGATTGGAAAAGCGGCTTGTCGCCTAAAACCGACAGGCTGGCGCAGCATCTGTGCGCTTTCTCCAATCAAGAGGGCGGCGGTTTTCTTGCGTATGGCGTGAATGACGATGCCACGCTGTTTTCTGTCGGTAAAGCGCAGGCAGACGAAATTATAAAGACGCTGGGAAAT
>JAITTD010000169.1 GCA_031287245.1 Bacteroidales bacterium | reverse complement strand
TTTTACCCCTAACATCGCCCAAAATTTAACATTTTTTAACAAAATTCAGGTGGAAAGCTGCAATGTGGGTTAAAACGTAGAGACGGTGCGCGCACCGTCTCTACAGGGCGGCAGATAGTGTCTCTATGCATGTGTAGATAGAGTCTCTATGCATGTACAGATAGAGTCTCTATGCATGTACAGATAGAGTCTCTATGCATGTGCAGATAGAATCTCTATGCATGTGATGGTCTTCTTTCAAAACCAAAATCCCACGTGGAGAGCAACCAGCAGGCTTCGGGTGACATTGGAAGAACTGAATGTGACCCCCAACGGTCCTACGATGCTGTTGTATTCTGCCGACAGCCCGTAGCCCAGCATGAAATCAACCGGTTTGATGAGTTGCAGAATTTCATCTTCCATTTTGCCTAAATTGATGCGGAAGGTGGCGTAGATATTGCTCCACATCCTTATTTGCTGGTTGAGATGCACAGCCACCAGATTATTCCCCGATTTCTGCATGAAATGGATGCCTGTGAAACGAAATTCGTTGCGATACAATTTCTCAGGGAGCCCTCCGGCATACACCAGAAAGGGGGCTGATACGCCGCCCCCAAAGGTGGTAGCCACATCCACACCCGAGTGGATGGTCCATCGGCTGGTGGGCGATGCCACAAAATTGGTTCGCAAAATGCCGTTGAAGAAATGTTTGGAACGGATACCGTTGGAAATTCCGTTATGATAATTGGCTTCAAAACGCAAATAACTGCCTGTGGTAGGGAAGTAATCTTCATTATAATTGTCCCTTTCGTAAAATAGTTGATACGTTAAAAAGGCAAAATTACTGTTAGCGACCGAACCGGTGTTTACATATTTTGACTTGCGAACGGAATAATCGCCCATCACTCCAAGCCCCAAAAGGCTGTTAATGGTTGGTGTGAATTGTATTTGCACTCCGCCTGCCATTTCCCAACTGTCGAACTGTCCTGTTTTTTGTTCGTCAATGTACTGGTCGTAACTGCGCCGGCATGCGTCAAATTTGAAAAGCCATTCGGGATACCGATATTCTTTGGGAGCCGCTTTCCCGAAAGGGTGAAAATTGGGACTGTGGAGATAAGTCATCGACAATGCCGGATTTCTGCCGACAGCCAAGTTGAGTTGCGTCTTGGAGTTGTTTAAAAGCACATTTCTGAACGATAAATTCAGCAGCAGCGCAGCCTGATACTCTTTGTCGTAATGCAAACCCACGCTGAAACTGTTGGTGCTTTGTTCTATCAAATCAAATTGAAGAATGACAGAATTTTCATCATCGGAAGGCAGCAGATGGTAGGTGATGGAGGCAAAATTGAGAGTGCCTTTGAGCCGTTCCACCGCTTTGTTCAATTCGGCAAAAGTTAAATCAGTATCCTCTTCAATGCCTAATTTCGTTAGCACATATTGTGGTGTTGTATTTGTCAGTTCCGACAGTTTTATCTCTTTCACATGAAATTGGTGCAAAGGTTGGGCGCAATCGGGATGCGTTGCCGGCAAATCGTCCAATTGATTGAGCGAATCAGCCAGCGCTTTCAGTTCGGAATATCGTTTGCGGGCGGCTCTTTCTCCTCTCACAATCAGACTGTCGGCGGCATTGAAACTGGCGGCTTTGTATTCCGGAATGTTGGGAACAATCACTATTTTGCATAAACTTTTACCGGCTTCCTTGAAGGGAATGGACGACATGAAAACGACCTGCTCTGCAATCTGGTAGATATTGTTCAATTCGACGCCAGCCGGATGTTGGGCGGTGACGTCCACTCCTATCAGGATGTCTATCTGCTTGTTGAATATTTTGTCGGCAGGGAAATTGTTCACTAATCCACCGTCAAACAGGATTTTGCCGTTTATTTCTTCGGGCATGAATACGGAAGGGATTGCCATACTTGCCCGCATGGCTTTGGGGAGTTCTCCGTGTTCGAGCAGTTCTTCCGTGCCTGTTTTGAGGTCGGTGGCGATGCACAGGAACGGTATGCGAAACCGGCTGAAATCCTGTTCCCTGTAAGCGGGGCTTGCCAGTTCCGTAAACAAGTTGGTCACGTTTTGCCCAGTGAGTATCCCTTTGGGCAGTTTGAGTTTGCGTTCCGAAAGAGGAAATTGCAGCCAGTATTTTTTGCTGTCGTTCTTTTCGTAAATGACTATATTTTTGCGCAATACTTTGTCCGTCAGCAGGGTGTTCCAGTCGGTTGTGAGCATATAGTTTTCCAATTGTTTTGCGGTATATCCTATGGAATACAAACCGCCCACAATACTGCCCATACTGGTTCCGCCGATGTAGTCAATCGGCATACCTATTTCTTCCAACACTTTCAGCACTCCAACATGCGCCATTCCTTTGGCGCCGCCGCCGCTCAACACCAACCCGACAGTAGGGCGCTTGTGCTTTACGGTGTCATTGGAAAATCCCACGCCACACAGCATACTCAACACTGTCAAGATGCTGCAAAATCGTATTCTGTATAAAACGGGCATGGCATTCAATGTGTAAATTAATCGGATTTAAAATCCGCTAATACTGTTTCATTTCCCCGTGCTTTGTCCCCTATTTTTACTCGAATATGAGCGTCCAACGGGAGAAACACATCCACGCGCGAACCGAATTTGATAAATCCGAAGTCAGCCCCTTGCAATGCCGTGTCGCCTGCTTTCGGGTAGGTGACGATGCGGCGGGCAACGGCGCCGGCTATTTGCCTGAAAAGCACTTCCTGTCCTGATTCTGTACGTACCGCTACGGTGGAACGCTCGTTGAGCAAAGACGATTTCGGATGCCAAGCCACCAAATACTTGCCCGGATGGTATTTCACGTAAGTGACAATACCGCTTACCGGATAACGGTTCACGTGCACATTGAGCGGCGACATGAAAATGGATACCTGTATCCTTTTGTCTTTGAAATATTCAGGTTCTTCCACTTCCTCAATGGCTACCACTTCGCCATCAGCCGGAGCAAACACTTTATTGACGTCGGGAGTCAGCGGACGGTTGGGATTGCGGAAAAACCACACAATCATGCAGAAAAACACGATGGAAGCGCCTGCTATTGTGCAATGCAGCCAATGCGGACTCAGCCAGCGCAGTAGCGCATTGACGGTGGCAAGCAACAAAAACGCGACAAGAATGATAACATATCCTTCGGGATGAATTTTCATAAGGGTATTATTTTTAGATGATTTTTTCTTTTATACTGAAACAATGTGACCGCTTTCTTTACGGCATCAAAATACAAAATGAGATACATGACGATGGATGTAAGCCAAATCATGCAGAGATTAAACCAATAGGTGTCGAAAAATTTTCCGGCAAAGTATTTGCGGGGCGCAAAAAAGTGGGTACGAAAACCAAACCGGCTTGCGGTGGACGGGTCTTGATAAATAGGGTCTATTTCTTGCACAAGTTGGTGGTTGTATTCTAAAATCTTGTTTTTTTCATAGAATTTCTTGACCGTTTCGCCCAAATGTTCGTTGTGGTAAGTGTTTTTTAACTGTGTGTAGCCTTTCCTGTCTTGTTCCAGCATATAGGCTATCATTTGTTCTTTTTCCTGATTTGCCAACGAAAACTGTTGCATATAAAAGGCGTTCATCGACTCGATAAATTCTTCCATATTGGCGGCAGCGTTGGTGTTGAAATTCTCCGGTTCGAGCAGCGAAAGGTCAAACTGCGCCTGCGGATTGATGGCGAGTTCTTTTTTCACTTCATTTTTCAGCAACAAGAGTGCCTGAATGTTATTTTCTATTTTTCCGGTGGCAAACAATTCGTTGGCGCACTGTTCGTAGCGCGATTTCAGTTCGGGAATGACATATACCTGACGAAAATCAGCCATGCTTTCCCGTTTTTCAACCTCGTAAAAATATCGCTCAAAGCGGTTGTTCTTGTATTGATGCACCATCAGCGCTTCATAAGACCAGCGCGTAATCATAAATTCTGCTACCAAAGGTACTTTGTCCACGCTGCCCACGCTGCGATTGAGTTTGTCGAAACTGAACATTGCGCCGCTAAGCACCATCATGGGTATCATCAACAAAGGAATCACAATGTAGATGGTGACTGCAGAATTGAAAGAGTTGGAGATCACCAGTCCGAGCAGGTTGGCGGAAACGGCTGTGGAAAACAGCGCCAGCCAGTAGGCGAAATACATCTCTTTCACGCCAAGTATGGTATTGGCGATGATGACGAACAGGAAACACTGCAATGCCGAAATGACCACCAACACGCATATCTTGGCAATCAGATAACTTGATTTGCTAAGGTGGAGAAAGGCTTCACGTTTCAATATCTTGCGGTCGCGGAAGATTTCTTCGGCGCTCACTATCAAACCGAGAAACAACGCCACAATCAGGCTCATGAAGATGAATATCGGGATGTTTTCGTTTTCGCGAAAAATGTAGGTGGTGGAGAGCGGGTCGGCAATGTAGCGAATCACATACGCTAAGATGACGCCCAACACGGGCGCTTCGAGCAAGGTGAGAAGCAGGTACTGGCGGTTGCTAACCTTCGACAGGAAATCGCGCGTGAGGTAAATCCGCCATTGTTTGAACCGATTGGGGATGTTTAGTTTGCTGGTGGGCTTGTCACACGTGCATTTTTCGGGTTTAGAGGATACGGATTCCTGCCGGTAAATGTTTTCCCACTGCGAGGGCGATATTTTCCGTTTGCTCGTATAATTGCCGAGTTCATCTACCTCTTTTTCCTCTATAATGTTGAAAATTAATTCGGGATTCACATTGCCGCAGGTGGGACATTCGCCCACATCGCTGTTGATTTTCTGGCTGATTCGCTTGAAATACATGACCGCTTCAATCGGATTGCCGTAGTAAATCAGATAACCACCCGTATCGAGGATGATGATTTTATCGAACATTTTGAAAATGTTCGACGAGGGCTGGTGAATCACCACAAACACCTGTTTGCCTTTCTGCGCCAGTTCGCTCATCAAATCCATCACGTTTTCCGAATCGTTGGACGACAATCCCGATGTGGGTTCGTCCACAAACAGAATGGATGGTTCGCGCAACATTTCCAAGGCGATATTCAGCCTTTTTCGCTGTCCTCCGCTGATGGTTTTGTTCATGAACGAGCCTACTCTTAAATCCTTTATTTCGTCCAGCCCAAGGTTGTGAAGCGTCTTGGATACCAGAAGTTCCAACTCGTTGCGGGTTTTATCGCGAAAACACAGTTGGGCATTGTAGTAAAGGTTGTCAAATACCGTCAGTTCCTCAATTAACACATCATCCTGAGGGATATAACCGATAAAACCTTCCAAATCTTCCTTGTAGCGGTGCAGGTTCACTCCGTTGATGAGCACTTCGCCCGATGCAGGTTTTTCCAATCCGCACAACACATTGAGCAGCGTGGTTTTGCCAGAGCCGCTGGCGCCCATAATGCCTATCAACTGCCCGTTTCTTTCGGAAAAGGATATATTCTGCAAGCCAACAGCATTGTTGGGAAAAACAAAGTGAAGGTTTTTGGCTTCAAGGTGTAATTGGGTGGAAAAACGGTCTGCGTAGAATTGTGCTACAATGTCGCCGTAATAGAAAGGCTTGTATTTGGGCAGTTTAATGTTGCTGCCCACAGGAAACAAGCCGATTTGATGTTTGTTGACAGGTCGTCCGTTGAGTATCACTTCGTCGGCGCCCAAATATCGCAGAAAATACAGGTCAACGCTTGGAATATGCAGGAATATCAAGATTCCGTTCAGTTCCTCGTTTTGCAAAAACCGAGCGCGTTGTCTGTTGAAATCTTGCTGGGCGATGATCAATACATTGTCAATATCAAACTGTTCCGGTTTCTTCCCCACCACAAAGGAGTGGATGGTTTGGTATTCCTGTTCGGTAAGGTTGAAAACTTCGGCTATCGTGTTGATGATAAACATTCGTTGTTCCGAAAAGTGCATGGCTGCATTGACCAGTTCAAAAACACGCAAAAGCACCACCACTTTCTGACGCTGTGTTAAGGTAGTGTTGATTTGTTGGCAAATGCGCAGCACTCGTACCGAATCTTTGACGGAAACCGGCACATCTACCTTCTCGCTCACAGCATACTTGTCAAACAATTGAAGGTATTCCGCTGCTACTTCCCTGCGGAGTTGCTTCGTCAAAAAATGCTCTACATATTTCCGCTCATTGCCAGAAACACCGCTGTCTTGTTTGACAATCAGTGCAAATAACTGCATTAAGGCTTTAAGAATCACCTCACTCATACGGTCTTGCTATTATTTTGCCCACAAATATACGAATTTTTTCGGAATGACGGCTCATCTTTTTTGGGGTGATACATTTTTTCGAGTTCCGCAGGAACAACCTTTATTAAGCCGGTATGAAGCATCATTTTGGGGCGGCGGTTGTTGCGCAAGTTGTTTTAATACTTTCCCTTGCCCTCTGCGTGCCTTACAAATCCTACTTTTATCAGCAGGTTGGCATAGTTGCGGACATCGCCTGTGGCTATCACTAAACCGATATTGCTCTCTTGGGCGCGTTCGTAAAAGTCGAACTGTTGGATATAGTCGAACTGCACATCCGGCAACACGCTTTTGTACTCGTCAAACACGGGTTGCATGGCGCCGTCGGGCGGTGTCATCACGGCTGCCTGCTCAATGGGCACTGTTTCTTTCAGCACTTCCAGCACCTGCGTCACATTCAGCACACCCGGCGTAAGGTTCAGATACACCTTTTCGGCGGCAGGATTGCTTGCCGTAATGTGCGGATAACCGCCGTCGGAAAGGAGAATCCACGAGCCATGTCCCATTTTACCCAGCGCCGACAAAATCTGGGGGTGCATACATTTAATTAATAACATAGTTTTTTAATGATGAATGTTTAATTATTTAAAAATCTTTTTCGATTTGTTCGAGGGTTTTGTTTTTGGTTTCGGGCAAGATGAAGTACAGTATCACAAAGCCCACCAGACAGATGCCGCCGTACAGCCAGAAATTATTTGCCCAGCCGATGCTTTCCTTGATGGAAGGAAATGAGTAGGTCAGGGAAAAATTGCCCACCCAAAGCACCAAAGCCGACAGGGACATGGCTGCCCCGCGAATGCGATTCGGGAATATTTCGGACAAAATCACCCATACAATCGGCGCCAGGGTCAATTGATAGGCTAACACGTTCAACAAGACGAAAATCACTACTGGCAATCCTGTGATCTCCTGATGAAACAGCAGTCCGATGATCCCGTAAATAAGGGTCATCGCAGCCGTTCCCAACAACATCAGCCGTTTGCGCCCCACCCTGTCGATCATGAGAATCGTGGCAACGACCGACAACATGGCTATTCCTCCGATCACAACAATCTGAAACATCACATCGTTGATGCCATAACCGGCGTTCTTGAAAATATCGGCAGCATAGTAAAAAGTCACGTTCATGCCGCACCATTGTTGCAGCATGGCGAGAAAAAATCCCAATCCCAATATTTTGAGCATCTTTGGTTGCAACAAAGCCTTAAAATCCATCCCCGTGTCTTCGGTGGCTACCGTTTCTTCGATTTTTTGCAATTCGGACGCCGCATATTCTTCTCCGCCTATTTTAACCAATGTGGCTTTGGCTTTTGTGCTTTGTTTGTTTTTCACCAGCCAGCGTACGCTTTCGGGTACTGCCACCATCATGCCAAAAAAGAGAACGGCGGGCACTGCCACCGCGCCAAACATCCAGCGCCAACCGATTTGGGCATTCCATGTATTGACAAATTCCACCGCCGACGGGTCGATGCCTTCGTTGTGGGCTGCGGCGATTGACCAGTTGATTGTTTGACAAATCAACATTCCAACATTGATAAGCAATTGATTGATGGATACAAATTTCCCACGGATATGCGAAGGAACCATTTCTGAGATATACACCGGCGAAAGATTTAAAGTGGCGCCGATGGACAATCCGCCAATGACCCGCCAGATATTGTACCAGAAAAAACTGTTGCAAAACGCGATACCGACGGCAGATACGAAAAAGATGACTCCGGCAGCAGCCAGCAGTTTCTTTCGTCCCCAACGCTCGGTGGTGAGGAAGCAGACAAATGCGCCTATCATACAGCCTATCATGGCTGAACTTGTTCCCCAGCCCTGCAACGCAGGATTGTCGGCTATTCCGAAAAACGGTTCATAAAACGGTTTGGCGCCGCCCACCACCACCCAGTCGTAGCCAAAAAGAAACCCGCCCATGGATGCCGCTATCGTCAGCAACCAGATATAACCATAGTTATAAGATACTTTACTCATGATGTGTTTTTTTAAATTGATGCTATTGAAAACCGGCGCAAGTTATAAAAAAGTATTCAAACAACAAGCAAGGAAAAGGAATTATTAATTATTAATTATTAATTATTATCTTGCTTTTTGCTTGGATTAAACCCGAAACATTAAACTCGAAACCCAAAACCATTATCTTGCTTTTTGCTTGGATGTCTTTACTTTTGAAGGAGAAAGTTCTTGTCCCGCAGGGACAGCCCTTTATTAACCGTATGCTTCAGCATACGGTGATGAGGACGACTACAGCCAAGTCCCGCAGGGACGACACAGAAAGACAACAAAGTGCCGTCCCTGCGGGACTACAGCGCAGAGGGGTGTTCTCTCTGTCCGTAGATTAAAATCTACGGTTAATAAAGTGTAGTCCCTGCGGGACTCGAATTTATCCGCAAAATCCGAAACCTGAAACCCGAAACCCGAAATGTTCTTATCCGCAAAACCCGAACCTCGAAACATTAAACTCAAAACCCGAAACGTTCTTATCCGCAAAACCTGAAACATTAAACCCGAAACATTAAACCCGAAACCTGAAACCCTGAAACCTGAAACCCGAAACGTTCTCCCTTTTTCCTTAGTTGTTTTTTCAAAAGAAAAACTTTTTCACTGTTGTTTTTCGATGAGCAAACGATGTTCGCCCGAACCGATTTCTACTTTTACAAAATCACCCTCCACTGCGCCTTTTTGTGCGATGTTATCTACCGTCAAACGATATTTTGCCGCCGGTTTGGGCAGCCATACTTCGGCTACGCTGTTGGCGGGGATTTCTACTTGCAGCGAAAACCTGTCGGGTTGATTGTCAAAGGCGACACGGATGTCACCCCGAATGGAAGGCACTTTGATTTCTGCCTGTTTCAAAGTTGCCGGTTGCGGTTGGATGCGGATTTTCCTGAATCCGGGTTCGAGCGGCTCTATCCCCATCAGTTTGCGGGCGATGATGTTGCCGGCAGCGGCGCCCCAGATGTGACTCCAGTCCTGATTGGGTTTGTATTTGTTGTCCCACGCTTCGAGCGAGATGGTTGAACCGACGCGAATCATGTTGTACCAACTGCGGTCGTTGGTGGAAGTGAGCAACTGCAGACCATAATCGGCGTCGTTGGCATTGTAAACGGCATCCAGCAAGTTTTGCGAAGTATATACGCTTCCCGCCATGCCGCGGCTGCGGATGAATTCAAGCATTTTTTTGCGGTTTTTCTCCGGCGCTATGCCGTAAGCCAGCGGATAGATGTTGGCATGGAGTGAACTGTGGTTTGTGCCGATGCCATCGCGGTAAAGACCTGTTTTGGGGTCGAGCATCCGTTTGTTGATTTGGGTTTTCACCCGCTGTGCGTCTTCGGATAATTGCGCCTGCTCGTCCGTTTTCCCCAAGGCTCCGGCAATGGCGCTCATCAATTTCAGCGATTGATAATGGTAGGCATTGACAACGGTGTTGTAGTCGGTGAAAACAAATCCATCCGTTTCAGCAGTCGGCCAATCGACAATATCGCGAAAATTCTTTCCTTTATAGTGAATCGACTTGAAAAATTCCGGCGTCAACTTGCCCGTTCGCGTGCTGATCAGTCCGTTCGTTTCGGTCAATTGCAACAAAGTTTTCGCTTTCCATTCTTCATAATATCGCTGCAAGGATGCCGGATTGCCGGTATGCAGATAATCCGCCCATATCATCAGCACCTCCTGCAAAGTCCATTCGGTAGGCCATGTGGGGGAATAGATAAGGTATTCGAGACTGTAACGGGTAAATTCATACCGCCGGTCAACGGCATAGCGGGTGGGCTGTCCTACAATAATATCCCCTTCGTAAGTGATGCGTTCGCGGTCGCCATCAACGAATATTCCCAGAAAAGAAACCGCTTTTACAGAATATTTGCAGAGTTCCCACACTTGATTGAGCACTGTATCCGATGAATGAAAAGCGGAAACAGTCTCGTCAAACGGGTAAGTGACCGTTTGCCGGACTATCTGTCCGGGCTGCAACGGCGCGGAGTAATTTTCCAGTTCGCAATAGCGAAATGGCATCACTTCGCCGGTATAACAGGGCATCAGTACTGCACTTACTCCTATGCCGTTAGAGGCAGGATTGGTATCCGTATTCCGTTTATCGGGACGTATTTTCAACGTATAGGTATGCGTTCCGCTCATCAGCGGCAGTTTATACTCGGCATAGCGAATGGTGGCGCCCGGACGGCGGTCAACCTGCCCGTCTTTCGCACATTCGCCCAAGCGAACGATGACCGTATCGGTTTCCTTGCCGGAAGAGAGCGTCAGTTTCAGCCTGCCGAACGAAGCCTTGCCAAAGTCGATGAACGAATGTGCCGCACCGAGTGACTGTATTTTCACCGGCAGTTCATCGCTCACCTGCAAAGGGTAACGAGCCGTCACGCCGTCCAATTCTTTGGCGGTAATGAAACTTCTCACCTGCGAAAAGGCGCTTTCCACACCGTGATTGTCCCATGTTTTCACTTTCCAGTAATAAATGGTGGAAGGTTGCAGTGGTTTGCCGGCGTAGGCTACGGCTACGGAGTTGTCGCTTTCCGTGCGTCCGCTGTCCCACATATCGGCTTCGCCTTCGGTTAACAGTGCTTTGGAAGATGCCACCAAAATGCGGTAAGCCGTTTGCAGCGTATTGGACTGATTGTTGTTGACCACCCACCCCAAATAAGGTTGTGCGCTACGTATTTCCGCTAATTGGTAACGCTCAATGGCACTGCCTAATTTTTCCAAAGAAAGATTGGAAGGATAGCCATCGAGAAAAACGCGGTCGGTATATTCCAGCAAATCGGTGGTGAGATGGGATGGCGGTTGCGCAAAACTCAATGGAATGTGCACCCACACACACAACAAGAATAGTATTTTACTTTTAGCGGCAATTATTGTTTTCATTGACATTGTAACTTAAATTTTCATCCGGCAGGCAATGTGGGTTAATTTTTAAAAGATTAAAAAAAGAACCTCACCCCGGCTCTCTTTTGGGAGGGACCGGGGTGGGGATTACTTCACCTCAAACTCCGCTTTCACCGCCTCATCCTCTGAACTGCTACCGACAAAGATGGTGTAAGTGCCGGTGGGCACCACGAGTTTGCCTGAGGCATCATCCCACTTTGCCAGTTGGGCCACGGGGATGGCGATGTTGATGGTAGTGCTTCCGCCCTCCGCAAG
>JAITTD010000100.1 GCA_031287245.1 Bacteroidales bacterium | reverse complement strand
GGCTATATCGAATTTCTGCCGGCATTGCCGCAGCAATGGAACACGGGGCACGTGAAAGGTCTTTGCGTACGGGGCGGCGCGGAAACAGAACTGGAATGGAAAAACGGCAAACTCACTCGTGCGGTGCTCAAAGCAACAACGGATGGCGTTTTCCGCGTGAAAATGCCGCAGTCCGAAACCCCGCAGGCATACCTCAATGGAAAGAAACAGCCGGCGACGGGCAACGGTGTGATAGCCGTATCACCGGGAAAGGGTGGAACATGGGAAATAAGGTATTGATATGTAATATAGCGCATTTTAAGCACTCTATGCAGTATTTTGGAAACATTCTCGAAGCCCCGTTTTTCGGTATGTTTCATACGCCCAAAACTTTCCCTGAGAAAGTTCCAACTTCGCGGGAGAAAGTTGAAACTTTCTCAGGGAAAATTTTTACGCCGTCAAGAGAATATTTCTACTTCACACCGCATTTTATTTTTATTCACTATTCGCATAATTTTTTATTCACTTAGGTGTCAATAAATAAATCCCCTAACGGGGAATTGAGGTTGTTGCCTCACCTGTTAGTGCGTGGTGCGCTACAGACTGTCAGGTCGAGGCGACACTGACAGGTCTGGGACGACATTTTGCCGCAGGGGGAACAATGAATCACAATCGAATCACAACCGAATCACTATCTTTTATACCAAAGCGACTGCCAATATTTTTGTTCTGCTGCGTAGGTATCCATTTCCTGTGCATCATCCTGACTGGCGGGGATGATGCCGTACTTTTTCAGTTCGCGAACATATTGCGGGCGGGGGATAAAACCGGGCATATCAAAGCGTTTGATGCTGTCGAGTTGCAATTTGGCACGTTCAATACCTGCCAGTATTTTTTTGTAATTTTTATCGCCCTTTTTCAGGACGGTTTTGCCGCACGCACCGTATCCGCCCTCTTCCTTTGCCAGCGGGGCAAGCAGCAGCGCCGATTTTTCGGGCTTGGTCAAATCGTAGAGCAAATGCCGGGAATACTTTCGTCGGCTGTCGTTGGGTCCGTTAGGGTAAATCCACCAAGTATGCCGGATTTCGTCCGAAACCGACATCGGCAACTGCGTTTCTTTGGTATGGCACGAGTTACAGTTTTTCTGCAACACTGTTTGCATCGTTTTTGTTTCTTCCCAATCCAAATCCTGTCGGTCAAGCTGGTTTTCGGCATACCCGCCGATCATTCCGCTGCCAAGCCCGGCATAAGTTCCCGGATACGTTGCTCCGGTCTCGCACCAAAGCCGGATCACGGTCTTTTCCCGATTCGATAATTTTGTTTCGTAATGCGAGCCGTCACAAAGTTGAATCAATCGGCTTGCCCCGCTGCCGAGTGTTCGGGGCGGATAATTTCCTTTTGCCATGTTCCGACCATCGGCAATGAGCGTTTCTTTCCCGTACCGTTCGTTTTCCAGCGCACTGTGCGTGCCGGTCATCAGGTTGGAATAGCTGATGGAGTACATCGGTCCTCTGTCGCCGGAAAGGTTAATATGACCGTTCCGCTTATCAGGATTGTGACACACAACGCAGTGTTGATCCCATATCGGCTGAACATCGCGGGGATAATCAATCACATCAGGGATTCCCGTTGTCAGCGAATGTCCGAGACCGTCAACGCCCTGAAATTCGGCAATGGTAGTAATCAGACTTGGTGGTCGTTTGGCTGCGGTTGGATATTTTGCTACTTGGAGTGGCGTTGCTGTTCGTTCTTCGTGGCAACCGATGCACGCTGTTGATTCACCGGGCATCACAGACAGGAACGATTGCATCCGCTTCACCGCCCTGTCGTTTTCGTCCAGCGCAACAAAAAAGAAACTGCGCATAGCCGGAAGTTCAAAATTTGCCGAACCGTCGGGATCCACCGGGACGGTTCCGATAATCCGCTCCAGCGTGAACGTTCCGCCGTAACTCAATGGTTCCATGCCTCCGGTGTAGTTAATCGGTTTGGGCAGCGATTCGAGGATAAGCAGTTTTTTAATTTCGCCGCGTTTGACGCCATTCATATTCCGCCCCTGATATACGTCCACCAGCATCATTTGTCCTGTTTCCACTGCCGGTTTTGTGGTGGAAGTAATCAAACATTCCCGATTGCGCGGCACCACTGGGCGTGGTTCTTGCAGGCGCAATTTCTGCTCGCTCCATTCCTTCGGCAAGGTGAACAGCGTTTGTTCGTTTCCTTCATCGTCCAGCAGCACGATGCCTGTTGTTGTCTTATTGACGGTAGCAGCAAGGAAAGCATTTTCAGAGAATGCCCATGGGTCGCGATAGCCTGCGTTGCGGGTAATCTGTCGAGCCGAAGTCTTATCATCCGGACCCATGCGCGGGTTGATGATGCCGATGGCGCCGGTATGTTCCCATGCGCCGTGACCATGAGAGAACGTGCAGACCACATTCCCGCTCTCCGGAATGGGACGCGCGTCAATGTAAAGCATGCCCGGATTCAAATTGCCATAATACACCATCTGCCGCGTTCCGTCGGGATTCATTGTCCACAAATGGTGATAATCCACCTGACTGCGATCAACATATTCCCAGCGGGTGTAGAGAATTCTCCCGTCGGGTAAGGGACAGGGCGTGTTGTCCTGCTCAATGTTGCCCGACAGCGCATGAATATGTCCGCCGTCGGCATCGCAACCGTAAAGAATGGCAACTTGTGTGAGCCAGCAGTTCACCCAGCGATTGGCGCGGGTGGACACAAAAATGATGGAACCGTCGGCGGTATAGGTCGGCTCAATGTCATCGCAGTCGCCATCGGTCAGTTGGCGCAAACCCGTTCCGTCCAACCCTGTCTCGTACAAATGGTAATTTTTGCTATCTCCCGGGCGATAGGAGAAAAGAATCTTCGTTGCCTCGTAGTTCAATTGCGGGTCGCGGACTGCGCCCTTAGCGTCGTCAAGCAGCACCGACAGTTTTTTTGTATCCAAATTGTACAAGCACAGTTTGCCGCCCTGATCGGGGGCAGGAAGGCGATTCTCGTCATCGGCATAATATCCGAAATTAGCATACCAGTGCGGGTCGATACCGTCTGTCCGCACTGCAAACACGATTTTGGAAACGTTTTTCATTGGACCTTCCCGAAATACACTGAGCAAATCCTTTTCCGAAACATCTGCTTTTTGCGAAGAAATAAACGTAATCCCCGTCATAAACAGGATGGTAAACATGATCCATGCTGCGCTTGTCTTGTTTTTCATTGATGAATGTTTTTTTGAAGAAGCAAAAGTACAAAATATTTTTGATTACGGTTACATCTTTTTTTGAGGTGCTATATTTTTACTGTGCCTTCTCGAAGGTACCGACAAAGTCCTCGAAGGTAAAAAAAATATGCGTGTGGAAGTCTCGAAATTTTATGTAATTTTGTGGT
Source organism: Bacteroidales bacterium (assembly GCA_031287245.1). GTDB lineage: Bacteria > Bacteroidota > Bacteroidia > Bacteroidales > UBA4181 > JAIRLS01. Next base: position 3,517 of record JAITTD010000100.1, on the reverse strand, counting down.
CTAAATCAAACAGCGATGGATACGAAATACAAGCGACTGCCTTACGGCAGCAGTAATTATAAGAGCATACGGACTCAAAACTATGCCTACGTGGATAAAACCATGTACATAGAGATGTTGGAGAATGAACCCAACAAAAACCTGTTTTTCATTCGTCCGCGCAAATTCGGCAAAAGTTTGTTTTTTATGACCTTGTCATGTTATTACGACGTGAAAGAGGCGGATAATTTTGATCAATTGTTCGGCGACCTGTACATCGGCAAACATCCAACGCCCGAAAAGAACTCGTATGCTGTGCTGCAATTCGATTTTTCAGGCATGGATACATCAAGTGAAGAAGGATTTGTAAAATCTTTTTCAACGAATGTGCAAAATAGGGTTTGCAATTTCTTTAATCTGTATCATCCTATTTTTCCCGATGCTGATAAATATATACTTCAGATAGAAAAAGATAAGCATGGAATCATGGCTTTGGAAAAGGTTTTTGATGCTGCCCAACAAAATAATGTAAAACTCTATTTCATTATTGACGAATACGACCATTTTGCCAATGACCTGATAGCGATGGGCAACCGTACAGGGAAGGATTTTTATAAAACGATGATATCAGCCAACGGATTGGTACGCGATTTCTACGAAAAGATAAAAACCTCTACCAAATCCATTCCAAGTCGCACATTCATCACAGGCATTTCGCCGGTAATGCTCGACGACCTTACCAGCGGTTATAATATCGCTACCAACCTCACGCTTGAGCCTGCATACAATGAAATGATGGGATTCACGCAGAAAGAAGTGGATTGGCTGATGCGCGAAACAGGCGTTGACCCTGCGCTGATTAATGTGGATATGGAAGCATATTATAACGGCTATCTTTTTCATAAAGACGGCAAACACAGAGTATATAATCCGGCAATGGTACTTTATTTTTTCAACCAGATATTGAGAAACAGCAAACCGCCGGAAAGCATCATTGATGAGAACCTGAAAACAGATTACGGACGCTTGCAGAAACTTACTCAAAACGAAAGCAATCGTGCGACCCTGATTCAAATTATAAAAGAAGAAGGTATTACAGCAGAAGTACTGAACAAGTTTTCGATTGATACGCTGAACGATACCGATTATTTCGTTTCGCTGCTGTTTTACATGGGTTTGCTTACCATCAAAGAACCGGTAATGAACAAGGTGCGGTTGGGCATTCCGAATTATTCCATCCGAACCTTGTATTGGGAGTATATCCTGAAATTAGTTCGTGAACACTCGCCCGAAATGACCATTGAGACACGCTATCTTGACGAAGCGATCACCGCGCTGGCAATGGAAGGCGATTTGGAACGTTTCATAGCCTACGTGTCACAAAACGCATTCGGCAAACTGTCCGATTACGATCTGCAACGCTTCGATGAAAAGTATATCCAGATTTTGTTGCTCGCATACTTGTTTCTGAGCAGGACTTATGTTCCGATGAGCGAATACGAAGCCATACCGGGCAGAACGGACATCTATCTGCAACGCAGCCCTCTGCTGCCACAGATAAAATATGAATGGGTATTTGAGTTGAAATACTGCAAAACCGGCGCCAAAGAATCTGAAATAAAGGCAAAACGGGACGAAGGCTTGGAACAAGTACGGCAATACCTCGCATCAGACCGTCTGAAAGACCGAACCGACCTGAAAGCAGCCGTCATCCTATTCATCGGTAAAAATAATTACAGGATATACTATCCAACAAAAATCACAGTTTAATTCAGCCAACATGAAATCATCATGTAAAAAAAATCCTTTCAGATGATTACCTTTTTTCTGTCCATTGCATTGCTTCTTGCCGGATACTTCATTTACGGAAAGATGGTGGAACGGATTTTCGGCATCCGCACCGACCTGAAAACGCCTGCTTATGCCCTTACCGACGGCGTTGATTATGTCCCTATGAGTTGGGGACGGATTTTCCTGATTCAATTCCTGAACATTGCCGGACTGGGTCCTGTCTTTGGCGCTGTGATGGGCGCAATGTACGGTCCTGCCGCCTTTCTGTGGATTGTGTTCGGCAGTATCTTCGGCGGTGCGGTGCACGACTTCTTTTCAGGTATGCTTTCGATACGCAACAACGGGATGAGCCTTCCCGAAATCATCGGCAAGTATATGGGCACGGGGTTCAAACAACTGATGCGCGGGTTCACGGTCGTGCTGATGGTGTTGGTGGGCGCCGTGTTTGTGGCAGGACCCGCCAAACTGCTTGCCGATATGACGCCTGTTTTTATGGGATTTACCTTTTGGTGCATCGTTGTTTTTCTCTATTATATCCTTGCCACGCTGCTGCCTGTTGACAAAATCATCGGCAAAATATACCCCGTCTTCGGCTTTGCCATGCTGTTTATGGCTGTCGGCATACTGGCGGCGCTGATATGGCACTGGGCGCCCATTCCCGAAATTACCCCTGCCACATTGCACAATATGCATCCGAATGCCGACAATTATCCGCTCTTCCCGATGCTTTTCATATCCATTGCCTGCGGCGCTATTTCCGGATTCCACGCCACACAGTCGCCTTTGATGGCACGCTGTATGAAAAACGAACGCGAAGGTCGCCGCGTTTTCTACGGCGCTATGATTGCCGAAGCCGTAGTAGCGCTCATTTGGGCTGCCGCTGCTATGAGTTTCTTCGGCTCGGTGGGCGGACTGCACGAATTTCTGGCAAAGAACGGCAACAACGCAGCGCCGGTGGTGCAAACCATCACCCACACGTGGTTAGGCACCGTTGGCGGAATATTAGCCATCATCGGGGTGATAGCAGCCCCCATCACATCGGGCGACACCGCTTTCCGCTCGGCGAGGCTCATCATTGCCGACTTTATTCACTACAGCCAAAAATCGCTCAAAAACCGCCTTTGGGTCTCTATTCCGCTGTTTGCGGCGGCTTTGATTCTTCTGCAAATCAATTTCGACATCATCTGGCGCTATTTCGCGTGGGCTAACCAAACGCTGGCTACCGCCTTCCTGTGGACTGTCACGGTATATTTGGCTTGCGAAAAGAAATGCTACCTGCTCACCCTGCTGCCCGCTATGTTGATGACGATGGTCATCTGTTCCTACATCGCCATTGCGCCGGAGGGCTTTGGGCTTTCCGTCCATATCGGATATGCGGCAGGAGCAGTCTGCACCGCCATCGCCACAGGGTGGTTTTTCAGAGAAATTACGAATTAAAAATTACGAATTACGGCATGTTTTCAATTACGAATTAAAAATTACGAATTACGAATTAAAAATTACGAATTATGAATTATGAATGAATTACGAATTACGAACTTAAAACTTAAAACCCGAAACTTAAAACCGTTTTGTCCCGCAGGGACTACACTTTATTAACCGTATGCTTCAGCTTACGGTGATGAGGATACACGACTACAGCCAAGTCCCGCAGGGACGACACTTTGCCGTCTTCTTGTGCCGTCCCTGCGGGACTTGGACGTAGAGGATGGCCGCTGTCCTGTCCGTAGATTAAAATCTACGGTTA
>JAITTD010000066.1 GCA_031287245.1 Bacteroidales bacterium | reverse complement strand
GCACATGCAGAAAGTGAAAAAATGGAAAATGTCGATTAAATCCAAACGAATGTCGATTTTGTACAATTATTTTTGTTTTTTTATCCGTTACTTTGTGCTGTTAAAAATAAGCGAATATTCACATCGAAGATAGATTGAATTTTATGCAAGTTGTTCATACATATTACAATAGTACTCCTGATAACTCAATTCTATTGAGCATGGAAAGGATATGTTCTTACTTTTTCCTTGCAAAGAGCGTGCCAAACTTTGGCATTTGCGCAAAAAATATTTTTTCATTTTTTGACCAAAAATTTGGTGAAGTGCTAAATTATTTTAACACACACACACACACACACACACATGACTCATGTCATGTAATACATATATCATATACGCCCGCGCGTAATATACAAAATTATTTCCGAAAGTCATACATAGCCGTTACATATTTTTTGATATGTCGCGGCTTTTTCTTGCATGATTTTCGGGTTTCAAGTTTCGGAGAAGTTTCGGGTTTCAAGTTTCGAGTTTTGGGTTACCCAACCTGAAACTTTAAACCTGAAACAAAATAAAAATGGATTTTAATTTAATTTTTTTTCAATAGTTTTAATTTTTTAATTTTTTTATTATGAATATTTTTTTTAGATTTTCTATGATTGCTGCGCTGGTATGCGTTGCATTCGCGTGCAAAGACAAGGAAGAACCCTTACCTTCTCTGCCTTCGCCTTACATTGAGTTAGCATCGGCAGCCGATGCCACTCAGTTGCTGCCCGGCGATGCCGGAACGAAAACGTTCACGGTGGAAGCCAATCGTGAAATAGATGCATCATCGGATGTGCGCTGGTGTACAGTATCGGTAAGCGGCAAAACGGTGACCCTTACTTTTGAGCGCAATGCGCATGTTGCCGGCACGAAGCCGAACAAAAGAAGCGGCGTGGTGACTGTCACAGCAAAGCCTGAAAGGGACGGCGACAATGTGTCCAGGACAAAACTGGATGTGAACGTGGAGCAGGCTCTTTTCGGATTGCCGGAAGCCGATTTGCTCGACGTAGTGTTCAATGCGGCAGGCGCAACGGACAATTCGCCGCTGAAGAGCGAATTAAAGGTGCCTCAGAACAAACCGGAAACCAAGATGAACCAAGTTTATAACAGGTTCTCGACTGTTTTTTCCGGCAACCGCGCCGACGGTCATGCGGGCAGCATGTTCTGGCAGATACCGCTTTACACCACTGCGGTAACCTGGGATGCGCTGACGGCTTTTGGTGTTGACAGAGCCGCACTGCCCGACCCCACCCTGACTGCTTTAGGCAGTGCGTTTGACCACAAAAACTTCACGGTGGAAGCTATTTTGTCGAACTCATTTAAAATGGCAAATGGGGATCCTGTGTATGGAGAGCAGGAATTTATCAGTATCCAACAGAGCGCCGGCTGGGGCTTGGGCTTTGAAGGCGGAAATGCAGAAGACGGCGGCACCTTTGTGTTTTATTACAACTGGTATGACAAATTGCTTGATAAAAGCAATTCGGCGTCTATGTCAGACGGTAAAATCCAGTTCGGCGTGCAACCGGTTGCCGAAGGTGAAAAGGCTGTCGGCGCACTGCCCGATGCATTCTATCACGTAGCGGTAACAGCCGATTTCTCGGCGCATAAAATCTCTGCCTACGTTGATGGCGTACTTGTTATGGAACGTTCCTTTAGTGAGGCGACAACAACGGTGACCCTGCCGTGCGGCGCCAATAAATTTGCCAACTGGATCGGCTTGGGCGCAGACCCGAACAATCCTACTACACGTGCGGAAGGCGTAACCGAGTTGCCGGTTCAGGGCTCTCAATATTCCGCCAACGGTGAATTGGTCGTAGCCCGTATATACGGCAAGGCATTGACCGCAGCAGAAGTTGGAATGTTGTATGATTACGAAAAACCGGAATGATAAAAGTAAAATTTTTGTGAAAGGGAGAGGCATCTAAAGATGATGATTCATATTTTTTTAGACAGCCTCTTCTTTTTTTTAAACGCTAAAAAAAGGACATGCCATGAACATGAAAAAGAAGATATTGTTTTTTAGCATTGTTTTGTTGATTTCTGCCTGCCAGATAGACAATTATGATGCACCGGACGCTATCCTTACCGGACGTGTCATAGACAATGTGACCGGCAAGCAGTTACTTACCGAGCAACCGAATGGCTTTCAGATACGCAACAAGGAACTCAGTTGGTCGGGAATGGACATACAGGAAGATAACCCGGAACAATACGCCCAATATTTCTGGGGCAAAGCCGACGGGTCGTTCCGCAACGCTAAAATGTTTGCCGGAACCTACCAGATTACGCCCTCCAATGGACCTTTCCATTTGGCGGATGCAGCCATGCAAACGGTGGAACTCTCGCCGGGCAAGGAAACGGATTTGACTTTCCATGTAACGCCGTATATCAGTTTCAGTGATGTAAGCATTGAGAAAGACCCTTCCGCAAGCAACGGAATCGTGGCTACGTTTACCATCCGAACACATCCTACAGAAGGGGAACCGGCCACTTTTAAAAATTACCGGATATTTGCCACGAACCGAACCGCTTTAGTGGGCAACAACGCTTACGACGAGGGAGTGAGCAGCGCCATCGACGAAACACTCACTGCAGCGCAACTGGCTGAACTGGAGGCATGTAACTCTGTTACAATCACCAAAAAGACAAAAGGTTTTGTAAAAGAGAAAAAGTATGCAATTCGTATTGGAGCACGCTGTAAGGAAACTCCGAAGGAACGTTACAACCTGTCGGAAGTGATATTCCTTGATTTTTAACATTTAAACAGGATATGAATATGAAAAATAGAGCACATTCAAGTTATAAATGCCCCGTTTGGGGAAAATTGTCCGTTTTTTTGCTGTTGCTGTGTATTCACGCAAGCGTTGCAGGACAAAACAGGACGATAACAGGAAGCATCACAGACGAACAAAATGAGCCTATGGTAGGCGTTTCGGTTGCTGTCAAAGGGACTGCTCTCGGAGCTGTGAGCAATATGGATGGGATATATTCCATCTCGGCGCCCTCGGGCGATGTTACGCTTTTGTTTTCCTTTATGGGTTATATCACACAGACTGTGGTCGCAGGCGACAGGAACGAGATTGATATGAAAATGGTGGAAGCCGTCAACGAATTGGACGGCGTAGTGGTCATAGGCTACGGTTCGCAAAAAAAGGTAACACTCACAGGCGCCGTAGTAGCCATTGAAAACAAAGAAATGATTACAACGAAAAGCACCAATGTGGTCAATTCGCTGACCGGTAAAATGGCTGGCGTGAAAGTGTCGCAAGGCTCATCCGAACCGGGCAAATTCAGTGATGACAAGTTCAATATTCGGGGTATGGGTACGCCGTTGTTTGTCATCGATGGAGTGCCGCGTGAGAATATGACGCGCCTTGACCCCAACGAAATAGAATCCGTTTCCATACTGAAAGACGCTTCTGCCGCTATCTACGGCACGCGGGCGGCCAACGGCGTGGTGCTCATCACTACCAAAAAAGGCGCAAAAAATGAGCGGTTCAAATTTGAATACACCGGTTATGTGGGCGTGGAACGCTTTATTAACGATGTACAGGCTTTGGACGCTGTCGGCTTTATGCAATTGGTAAACGAAAAGAATTTCAACGGAGGCAGCACCAATGTGCTTTACGGAAGACGCACCTTTGAAGAGTATTCTGATGGAAACAGGGTATCCAGCGATTGGGTCAATGAATTTGTCAATCCCTATCCGCTCGAAATGCATCACAACTTCAACGCTTCCGGAGGTACCGATAAAATCAATTATTTTGTCAATTTCGGTTATGCCAGTCAGGAAGGACGTTGGATAACCAACGATGCTTTTTACAATCGCTACAACGCTCGTTCCAATGTGAGCGCCGAAATAGCCAAGGGACTTCGTGCGGAGGTCTTGCTCAACCTGACAAAAGGCCAGCAACAGCTGCAGGCGATGGAGTCGTCGCGGATTTTCAACAATACATGGGATATGTATCCCACCGATCCCATTTATCTGCCCGACCCGGTTACCGGCGAACCTTCCAAAGACTATCTGTTCTTTAACCAGTTTACACATCCCGGCGCGGTGATTGATGCCGATATTTCAGGGTATAACCGCACTGTGCAAAGTTTGATTCAGACCAACTTCGCATTGGAATGGGATATACCGTGGGTGGAAAAACTGAAAGCCAAGGGAATGTACAGTTACGATTATACGGATGAGGATATCAAGCGGTTCAGGAAAATATACAACCGCTACGACATATACTATAATCCGGTTAGCAGTTCCGAACAGTATGTGCGGCGGGAAGACCACAAGAAAATCAATTCGTTGCTGCAACTGCAATTATCGTATGAAAAGACCTTTGCGGATAATCACAATATCAGTGTGATGGGATTGTATGAAGAAAGTTCCAGAGAGGCTGACAATTTCTGGGTGCGCAAGGATGTGCTGATTTCTTCGGTGGAAGAATTGTTTGCCGGCAGCAAAACCGACATACAGGGCGACCAGGAGGCAAATGACGTCTATCATTATACCAACAAGGGCTTTGTGGGACGTTTGAACTACGACTTTGCATCCAAATACTTAGCCACATTCAGTTTCCGCTGCGATGGTTCTTCCATGTTCGGTCAGGGGCATCAATGGGGCTTTTTTCCGGTGGGGTCCATCGGTTGGCGATTATCGGAAGAATCCTTTATTAAAGATAATTCCAAATTGGATATCATCAATAACCTGAAATTGAGAGCCTCTTACGGAGTTGTTGGCGATGACGCCACGTCCGCTTACCAGTGGCTTGCCGGCTATACCTATCCGGCCGCTCAGGATGGCGGTCAGTATGTACTCGACGGCGTACCTGTTCCCGGTATGCTTTCCAAAGGGGTTCCCAATGCACAGATTACGTGGGCAACCTCCC
>JAITTD010000054.1 GCA_031287245.1 Bacteroidales bacterium | reverse complement strand
GGACAAGACTACAAAAGTTCGATTTCCAGTAATATGCAATGGGGTCCTAAATTCGATGGCAGGAATGTGTTGTATTGGGATAACCCAGGTTTCGGGTTCATTCGTAATTCGTAATTTTTCATTCGTAATTCGTAATTAACCCGTCTTGCGCTTTGAAAATCAAAAAAAATCATCTAATTTTGTGCCGAGTGCAGATGCGTACTCGTCAACAATTGTACAAATATTATTTTTATCATGAAGCAGATTTTTTTATCATTCGTAGCAGCAAGCCTGATGCTGTCGGGCTGCACAGAGAAAGAACCGCAGTTTCAGATGCGCGGCATCGTGGTGGCGGCACACGATCTCGAAACGGTGGGCAACTGGCCCGAAATGGCGCATGAAGCCGGTATCAACACCATCGGAACGCACATGTTTCCCGAAGAGGTGGCTGATTTTATCCGGTCGGAAAAGGGGAAAACGTTTCTTGCCGATTGCGAAAAATACGGCATCAAGGTGGAGCATCAACTGCATTCCATGGGGCAGTTGCTGCCGCGCGAATTATTTGCGGATGATTCAACGATGTTCCGCATGAACGCTGAGGGACGCAGGGTGAACGATTGCAATTTGTGTGTCCACTCGGAGAAAGCGCTGGATGTGGTTTGCAAAAATGCGGTGCATTATTCCCGCTTGCTGCCGGCTACCAATCATCGATACTATTACTGGATAGACGATGGACAACCTATGTGCCGGTGTCCCGAATGTTCCAAATATTCGGACAGCGAACAGGCTTTGATTCTTGAAAACAAAATCATCAAGGCGTTGCGTGCCTTCGACCCCGAAGCGCTGTTGGCGCATTTGGCTTATATCAACACCCTTGTTCCTCCCCGTCAGGTGAAACCGGAAGAAGGCATTTTCCTTGAATTTGCGCCTATATCCCGCAGTTATGATACGCCTTTGTCCGAGCAGTCAAAAGGTAGGGACGGCGTGAGCAATGAAGACTGGATGCAGTTGATCCGCGAAAATCTGGAAGTCTTTCCTGCTGAAACAGCCGTTGTGCTGGAATACTGGCTGGATGTATCCATGTTTAGCCGATGGAAAAAGCCAGCAGTGAAACTGCCCTGGCGCAAAGATGTGTTTGAAGCGGATTTAGAAAGTTATGCCCGGTTGGGTATTTGCAACATCACGTCGTTTGGCGTTTATATTGACGACAAGTACATGGAGGCTCATGGCGATTTTGTCAAACAGTTTTTGAAGGAATACGGCGACGGGTTTGAACGGTAGAGACGTTGCGTGCAAAGACAAAGACGTTGCGTGCAACGTCTCTACTGCTCACCCTGCGTAACTGTGCCGTCCGCCGAGTATATAGTTTACGCCGAAATAGGTCATCAGCACCGCCAGAAAGATGATCACCACAAACAGGTGGTAGAACATGGGGTGGCGAAACCATTGGAGCGTTTTTTTGTGAAAAGTGAAACTCATCAGCAGAAACGTGATGAGCGCCCACACTTCTTTGGGATCCCAGCCCCAGTAGCGTCCCCATGACACGTTAGCCCAGACAGCGCCGATGAATATGCCTGCCCCCATCAGGAATGTGGCGGGAAACATGAAAAGTTCGCTCATCTCTTTCATTCGCTCTATCTGTGCCTGCCTGTCTGCACGGTTTTTGCCGAAAATCCATACCGAAACGGCTGTCAGACTGTTCAGGGTCATGAAACCGCACAGCCCGTATGCCACCATCAATGTGAGCACGTGGATATTGAGCAGGGGCGATTGAAGCACCGGCATCAACGGCGTCATTTGCGGACTCATGGAACTGATATGCGCCACCAACAGGGTAAAGCCCGCCAGCAGAAAACTGAAAACCACTGTCAGCAGGGAATATTTGCGTGCCAGCAAACCGGTAAGCAAACTCAACCAGGCGAGTATCAGCATGGTTTCATAGCCGTTGCTCACCGGTATGCGCCCGCCGATGCAGGTGCGCAAACCCAGCCCCACGGTGGCAATGCAAAAAGTGACGACAAGCAGCGGTGTGAAAACTTTTTCTACGCGCGGATATTGCCGGTTGCGAATCGTGGAAATGATAAAAATCACCAAGCCGGTCAAGCCAAGCGCAAGACAGATTTTAAACAGCAGCGAAAACAAATGGAGCCGGTTATATTGCAGTTCTGCATGGATGCGCATGCTCGAAGGCATCGCATCGCCGCCCTTTTTTTGCTGAAACGACAAAAGTTTGTCGAGGTACAGAGCGGAGGTGGCGATGTCATTCTGTTGAAGGCTTTGATAATAAAGCGGGAAAAAGTTTTGCGCAAAGATGACTTCCATGCTGTCGGTCTGTTGCGGTATTTGCATATTGGGCGAAAACCATTCGAGATCTCCATCGGAAGAAATCATCGGAAATATTTTGAACAGTTCGCCTTCCAGCAACATTTCTATCAGATGGATTTTGTCATCCACTTTCGCCGCCTCTTTCAGCCAGCCGTCCAATTTTGCCCCACCATATATCTGACGATAGTAAGGTTCCAGTTTGTTCGTCCCGTCCGGCTCAATAAAATCGGCAAAACAGGCTTTCCCCCCCCTGTTTCCTGTGATGCTCTGCAATTTGTCACTTTTAATCTTGATAAAAGGCTCGTTTTGCCATTGTTCGGGATAAAAAAGCCAGCCAAACAAAAACTGCACCCCCGTGAGGTCGTGATAGCGGTCTTTACCGGTGATTTTCGTGGTGAAATCATTTGCCATCGTCTGCATCGGGCAGATGCGTCCGTTGTAATCCACGTTGACTTGTTCCCACTTGGCGGCTTGCTCTTTGCTAACCGTCTGCAACTTTGGTGATGCTTCGGCAAACAGCGGAAAAGCAGCCAAAAAGACAATACACACTGCCTTTTGCGAAAGTTTTTTCAACAGTGTTCTGAAGCGTTCCCGTTTCGCGAAAAGCAACCAAAGCATGGATGCAAACATCAGGAAATAGCCGGTGTATGACAAACCGATGCCCCACGGGTCGTGGCTGACGCTCAGGATAGATCCTTTCTCATCCTTGTCGAAGGATGACTGGTAAAACCTGAAATTTTTGTATTTCAGAATATGATTCATGGAAATTTCCTGTTCAAAACTTTTTCCTTTCGGATCTTTCACCTGCACCACGCTCATGTAGTCAGCCGGCGAATTGGTGCCCGGGTAATACTTAATTTTGAACTGTTTGAGCGAAAGCAAAAACGGCAAATCCACTTTCCTGTGCGTATGGTCGTCCATGAACGCAGCCACCTCGCTGTTTTCGCGAAGATGCACCTGACCGTGTTCACCGCTCAGTCTTGTGATGAGCGCACCCAGTAGAATGAACAGAAACGCGACGTGCAGAGCAAACACTGCCATTCGCCTGTGAAGTTCTACGGTAAGGGCGAAATAGCAGGCAAGCGTTGCGAGCAAAATCCACAGCAAGGTGAACCACGTGCTGTTATAGAACGTTTGGTACGCATATTCGTTGCCGTGCAGATGTTCCGCCCAAGTAGCAATTCCCAACAAGGCTATCATTACAGCCAAAAGGCCAAAGGCCAAAATTCCGATTTTTCGTGTATTCATAGTTCAAAAAACCGGATATGATGTATGAATGGGGCAGATAGCCATACATTCGATTTCAATCAGCCATCCCTGACGGCACACGGGCGCCCAAACCATCACACGGGGAATGTCGGGATAGCGGCTGTCGATATACTGTTGCACTGTCGCGTAGTCTGCACTGTCGCGCAGATACACAATCAGGTGGCACACGTCCTGCATGGTGGCAGTGGCTTCGGAAAGCAAAGCCTGAATATTTTCAAACACACGCTCTGTCTGCTTTTCAACATCTTCGGGATGAAGAATAGCGCCATGGTGGTCAATGCTTGCTGTTCCTGAGATATAAATATGGCGACGGTCGCCATAGTCAATGGCAGTGCCGCGTTCAAAAGTGACGCCGTATATGCAGGTCGGACTCAGATGAGAAAGTGCACGCAGATAGCGGATTTGCGACTGTTGTATGCCAACAATGGCGTAGGCGTCCATGCTGACAAGCGTTTCAGGATAAATATAGCGTCCTTCAATACCTGTACTGGCTATGTAGTGCGTTTTTTCGGTCAGTTCGTGCTGATGGAAGAAATCCTTGCGAGCCGTTACCATTCCGGCATATTGCACGTCCACATCCTGCACAAACAACCAGGTGCGGATGCAATTTTTTTCGATGCAGGCATTTTTCACGGCAAGACGTTTGGCATATTGTTCCAAAATGTGGCGGGTTTGTCCGGCAGCGTTTTCAGACCTGTCGTGTAACTGCGTGTGATAAAGATGCTCATATCCGGGACGTTGCAAAACAACCGTATCAACCGTATCGTCCGGTTGTTTCACGGTTTGCGCTCCTTCCACCAAATACAGCCATGCGGCTGCTTTGCTTCGATTCAGAGGCGGTTGCTGAACAATAGATACTGCTTCGCCTGCGCTTGCTTGCAGATATTTTTTTTGATTGGCGGTATCACTGGCGAAAAAACGTTTCCACACCAGCACGGCGCCGTGTAATTCGGGCAATTTTGTCAACCGTTGCACGGCTTTTTCCAACCACCCGTATTGCATTTCGGTATTTCCTGCCTCTTCTTCTAACTCAATGATAGCGTGATATTCAGTTGCTCCTGTTGTGTGAAAACAAGCATACCGTACACAGACTTTTAAGTCATTCCATATTTGATTTTTATATTTCATCATATCTTGCGACAACCTTCTAAAATACTTGTTGAGAATCAGTTATTGATCCCTCCTTTTTGTCAGTTCCAATATATGCTGTCTGTTTTTTTGTTCGACAGCCCGCCTTTCACGATATTTCTGTTCGCGCCACTGGTCGGTCGCGCACGCTGTGAATCCGGCGATATCATTCATTCCATTTATTTTTATACGCTCTTGTCCTTTGGCGATAATCGATAGCGCTTCCTGATATTTTGCGGCATTTTTGAGTTTCAACTCCTGCAATGCCGGACTTTCTTCCGGACGAACGAAATTGATGGACGAAGCGGCGAACAGCATTGCCTGATCTCTTTCGGGAATCGACTTCATTTGCCCAAAATAATACCTCACACTTCTGTCGTAAATTGCCGGTGCAATGTTTATTCCCGTCATTTTTTTCAATTGCTCTGTCTCATCGAAGGACAACGGGCTTCTGCCGTAAGGGTGGTCAGGATAAGAGGTGGCATACGACGGATAATACGGTGCATTGAGGTCAATCCATGTTGTGATGGCTTCCATACTCGCGCTGTCCAGCGTTATTCCCGCGTGTTTTTTGCGCAATACGGTGATGAGTTTGCTGGCAGACGACCCCCATCCGCGGGCAGAAATGTTTTGAGCGGGACCGCCGCCTACCGGTTTGATATAGCCTTTCACCCACAGTTCGGAATACGAAGGGTTGAACACCAAAGCAGCGTCCCCTTGCAGGTTCAGTGTTTTGCCTGCCTTTTTCGCCGGCTGGTGGCATTGCACACAATAACGGTCGAAAACGGGTTGCACTTCTTTCACATAGCTAAATTCCTCCGTTTTGCCCTGTCGAGGTTTCGGTTTCACAGGATTGCCCAACAAAGCAGATGTTGCTCCGTGATGTTTTTGCCACGATGGTGCAACGCCTCTGTTTTCATGGCAACCGATGCATCCGTTTTTCTCGCCGGGTTGCACCATCGTGCCGCTGCGCATGGATTGTATCATCTGCCCGTCTTTATCCAGCAATTGGAAATAGACAAATTTTTCGGCAGGCGCTTCAAAATATGCCGACCCGTCGTCATTGACAGGAACAGTGCCCAATATCCGTTTATTGTTGAAATCATCCCAATTCATCGCCGGCAGTTCGGAACCTTGTCCGCCCCATTTTTGCGGAGCCCAGAAACGTTTTTCAGGCGTTTCCACAATGCGGATATATTTTGCTTCGCCGCGCTGAACGCCTTCCATCTGCGTGCCCTGATAAACATCCTGCACATAAAAGTATCCCACCGAATCGGTAAAATTGCGGCGTACCGGAATCACCGGCGGACGCTGACGGACAACAAGCGGAACCGGATCGTAGCAGCCCAAGGTATTTTCTTCGTACAGCAGGCGGTTGTTTCCCTGCGTATCTAACAAATAAAGCCCCATTCGGTCGTTGCCTTGCTTCACCTGTCCCGAACAAATGAAATATTGCTCGCTAAGCGGAAAAGGATCTTCAAATTTTTGCTGCAAGCGTGACATATTGTCAAAATACAGAGATTGGTCATCGAAGGGGTGGTCGCTCTCCCAGAGGTATTGACGGGCGTTATCAGGCCAAATGTGCACCACCGGTTGGGGTCCGTCCATGCCGATGCGCCTGTCGATGACGGCTATCGCTCCCCACGGACGGTCGTGGCAGGAAGAAAATACGCATACCGCCTGATTGCTGCCGGGAATAACGCGGGCATCGATGACAGCGCCCGGCGAAGGCGTGTTGTTGCCCCAGTACAGCACGTGGTTGGTGCCGTCGGGGTTGGAAGTCCACAAACTTTGTGCATCTCCGTAGTTGCGGTCAACGTATTCCCAGCGGTCGTAAAGAATACGTCCATCGGGCATCAAGGAACCGTGCCCGTCGAAAAGCGGATTTTTGCTGATTTGATAGATATTGCTCCCGTCCGGTTCCATGCGGTACATATTTGCCATGATATGGCGGTTGCACATACAATATTTCGGCTCGCGGGTGGATGAAAACGCAATGTGGTCATCCGCCAGATAGAAGGGGTCAAGGTCGTCCACATCCTTCATGAAAGTCAACTGCCTAAGTTGGGTGCCATCGGTATTGATTTCATAGATATGATAACTGTCGTCCAAATTTTTGCGCATGGAAAAGAGGATTTTACGGGCATCGAAATGAACTTCAGGGTCGCGTATCACGCCTTCAGCCGTTTCCAGCAAGGTAATGACCTCTTTTGTGTCGAAATGGATAATTTTCAGTTGGCTGCCCGCTTTAAACCGCCCGTCGTTGTGCTCATGCAGCGCAGCAGGGAAAAAGGTAGCCGTATTGTGATGATCGCCCGCATACTGGTAGCGTGTGACGAACACGAACGGGGGCTGCAGCAAGCGCCTCACCGAGTCGGGAACATCGGCAACGGCAACACGAGCCGCAATCGGCTGTCCGGACTGACGGCTCATTCCGACAACCAAAGTTCCCAACAAAATCGCTATTCCAACAAATACGGAAAACCTCAATCTTTTCATCTCTAAAACCAATGGCACAAAAGTAGATGAAAATTCGGATATTTGCAATAATCAATTACGAATTAAAAATTAAAAATTACGAATTACGGGGGAAACAACAACTCCACGTTCATAATTTCCAGCTATACTTTGGAATTTTACCACAAAGAACACAAAGGTTTCACAAGGCACTAAGCAATGAAATCTGGCGGATGTCGGGATGCTGTTTTTGATTCAAAAATAGCACAGCAAAAAAGATTTAGCCAGTTTTTTGAAAATAATATCTTTTTTGCCTGAAAATGAAAATTATGTTGTACATTTGCACCGGAAATAAAAAGAATAGATGACATAAAGATAAATGTAAAATAATTTGAGCGTTTGCTCTTATTCTCATACTCGAAATCTGGAAAATTTCAAACAGTACCGGAGAATAAGTTTGCGAAGGTTCACGTCGCTTGGCGTGAATTGTTCGTGCTTATTTAAGGTACAAGGCATTTTCCAGAGCCGCGAGTAATAAATAAGCAATCAACGAGCAGTTTCACGCTTTTTTGTTTGCCGGATGAGGGTTGATGCTGAAACATAAAACACCAATAATTTTAATTTCAAATCAATAATAGTTAAACGATGAAAAGAGTATTTTTTTTAGCAGTAGCAATGGCAGCGGTGATAATATTCGGCGGCTGCGACAAGGACAAGGATGAAAAGGAAGAAAAGAAAGCCCCCACGCTGAGCATCAGTCCGCAGCAGACGGAAGTAAAGTTCAAAGCCGACGGCACGGCTGATGGCAACGCCACGTTCACCGTGACCACCAATGTAGCCGAGTGGAAAGCCGAAAGCGACCAGCCGTGGGTAACGATAACGCCATCTGCCACGGGTTTCACACTGAGCGCAGCGGCAAACACCGCCACCACCGCACCCGCAGCGGCAAAGGTTACCGTATCGGCAGGCGCGGCAATGAGCATAGAGTTGGTGGTGTCGCAGGCGGCAGCAGGACCTTCATTGAGCCTCACGCCATCGCAGCAGACGGAAGTAAAGTTCAAAGCCGACGGCACGACTGACGGCAACGCCACGTTCACCGTGACCACCAATGTAGCCGAGTGGAAAGCCGAAAGCGACCAGCCGTGGGTAACGGTAACGCCATCTGCCACGGGGTTCACACTGAGCGCAGCGGCAAACACCGCCATCACCGCACCCGCAGCGGCAAAGGTTACCGTATCGGCAGGCGCGGCTACGCCCGTTGTGATAGCAGTAACGCAGGCGGATCTGTTTCCCGATGCAAATTTCAGTGCCTATGTAAGTCAAAATTTCGATACCGACAACGATGGTATTCTTTCTACTGCCGAAATCAATGCCGTTAAAATCATAAGAGTTAGCAATCTAAACATAACCACCGTAGAAGGGATAGAAGTGTTTACGGCTTTAACTGAGTTGGTTTGCTGCGACAATCCATTGACTATGCTTGATGTAAGTCAAAACACGGCTTTAACTGTGTTGGGTTGCTACAGAAATGGATTGAGCACACTGGATGTAAGCCAAAATACGGCTTTATCTGTGTTGTATTGTTATGCCAATCAATTGACCACGTTGGATGTAAGCCAAAACGCGGCTTTAACTGAGTTGATTTGCCAAGACAATCAATTGACTACACTGGATGTAAGTCAAAACACGGCTTTAACCTATTTGTCTTGTAGTAGTAATCAATTGACCACGTTGGATGTAAACAGGGCTTTAACTGTGTTTAGTTGCAGCAACAATCAATTGACCACGTTGGATATAAGCCAAAACGCGGCTTTAACTGAGTTGATTTGCCGAGACAATCAATTGACCACGTTGGATGTAAGCCAAAACACGGCTTTAACTCGGTTGCATTGCAACAACAATCAATTGACTGCGTTGGATGTAAGCCAAAACACGGTTTTAACCTATTTGTATTGCAATGACAATCAATTGACCACACTTGATGTAAGCCAAAACTCGGCTTTAGACTGGTTGCGGTG
Organism: Bacteroidales bacterium; assembly: GCA_031287245.1. GTDB lineage: Bacteria > Bacteroidota > Bacteroidia > Bacteroidales > UBA4181 > JAIRLS01. The sequence goes on along the minus strand of JAITTD010000054.1, from coordinate 222 downwards.
CAACAACAACCAATTGACTGCATTGGATGTAAGCCAAAACACGGTTTTAACTGAGTTGGTTTGCTACGACAATCCATTGACAGCGTTGGATGTAAGCCAAAACACGGCTTTAACTGAGTTGTCTTGCAGCAACAATCAATTGACTGCGTTGGATGTAAGCCACAACCCGGTTTTAACCTATTTGTATTGCAATGACAATCAATTGACCACACTTGATGTAAG
>JAITTD010000016.1 GCA_031287245.1 Bacteroidales bacterium | reverse complement strand
TGTAGAATTTGTCAAATCGAAAAAAGCTGGTTTTTCAATAAGAAGTCAACAAAAACAGACAACAGGCTATAGCATTTCATTTTGGATAAAAGATTTTAGCGATGGCAAAATATGCAGTTCCGGCGATATGAATATGAAACTGGTCTGCTCTGCCACGGGATATTTGCAGTTGCTGATAAAAAGGCGAACCGGTTTATATGACGGAAAAACGGGAATGCCTGAAGTTCGCACATTTACATTGGATTTTGACGACATTGTTGATTATATGTACAATGGATGGCATTTAATGACTTTGCTATATGAGTTGAAAACAAACAGATATTACCTGTACATCAACGGCAAATTGTCGGGCAGTCATTCGGCAAATTTGGAAATAAAGGGCGATAATTGGCAATGCACCGAATGGACGTTCGGCTCAACCTGGAGGGACGGGAACTATATAGATATGAAGTTGGATAATATTCGCCTATACAGCCGTGCATTGACCGCCGAAGACATTGCAGAAATCTACGAGGAAGAAAAATCGCTACAATCTGAGAATATTCAACTTTAATGGTCAATGTAAAAATGGGAAAAATGAAGATTAAAAGTATAATCATGGCAAGTACTGTACATATCCTGAAGCGGCTCGCGAAAAGAACATACATGGAAAGGTAGCGCGTTTTGTAGTACATCCGGACGGTAGTATCGGCGACGTAGAAATCCCCACCAAGGCTGCGATTGCTTTGCTGGTAGAGACGGTGCGCGCACCGTCTCTACACCAACCCCTTCACCGGCACGTTACACCTTACCGGCGCAGAAGGCAGCACTTTGCAGGTCATCACGGTAAACGGCGTGGTAGTGCACACCCAAAAGGTAGTCAGCCCCGATGAAACCATCCATCTGGAATGGCTGCCCGCAGGCATGTATTTCTTCCGGGTGGAGAAAGATGGGAAGGCGAAAACGATAAAAGCAGTGAAAATGTAGCAATGGGATTCATCCCATTGTCGGAAATGTGGGAAGTTGGGGCGCACCTGCGTGTGCGCCCACCGTTATAGATGGTGAGATTCGATGGTGTTTTCGGGCAACGTTTTCTAATTTCTATTTATTCATATCCGCTACAAACGCTCCGTTGCGGTGCGTATTATGGTATGAAACGCCAGCCTGTTTACATTCTTCCTCCCATAATGCAGCCTTATCCGGCGAGTTGGATGCATCTGCTACCACGATGCCGGGTGTGCAGCGGCTCAGAATCTCATCCATGTTTGTCCGTATATTCTGGGTGATGATGACAATGTCTGCCTCCGCGTTGTTTATCAGGTTGCGCGGTGGATGAAGGCGGTCGAAGATGAGGATGCGTTTTCCGGCAAAACAGAGGTAATTGTCCGCAGCCTGAATGTCGGGGAAAGGATGCACGAAAACGCTGTCCATAGGGTGGAAAATGGTTTGGCGCAGGCGCATGGCGATACGGACATTGCGGGTGAGGTTGTTCACCGGAAAAGGCTCTTTGCGGCTGCGGTGCCACACCATGTCCTGCCGTCCGTTCACTAATTGAATCACGGTGTTGCCTTGCGAATGATATACGAAGAGCTGTTTTTGCAATGCATCACGGCAGTCGTAATACACCGAACCGCTCACCCACGCCAGACATACAACGAGCGACAAGATGAGATACTTGCTTCTGCGGGTAAGCAGCCATATCGAAAGCAAAATCAGCAAAGTGTATGCCAGCCAGTTTTCCCAACCGCCAAACCGGATGGAACTGAGGCTGCCGGGTAGTTTTTCGATGAAAAAAATGAAAGAATTGAGGACATAGATGATGATGCCGAACAATTGTCCCCACAGGTTGAGCAATACAGGGACAGGCGACAGCACAAACAGGATGACAGCGCCGTAGATAATCAGGGACGACATCGGGATGGCGATGAAATTGGTCAACAGAAAATAATTGGGGAATTGGTGAAAATAGTAGAGGGCAATGGGTGCAGTGCCGAGTTGTGCCGCAATGGAAGTGCAGGCGAGTTGCCAACTTTTGTCGGCGAGCGAGTTTTTGAAATTCAGCAAACTGTAAAATTTCGGAAAGAAAAAGACGATCGCCAAAACCGCCATATAGGAAAGTTGAAAACTGACATCGAAGATATTTGCCGGATTGACCAGCAAGAGGAGGAAAGCCGAAACTGCCATGCTGTTGTAAATGTAGGCTCTGCGCCGAAGTCCCATTCCTGTCACAATGATGGAAAACATCAACGTAGCCCGCAACACCGAAGGGGACATTCCTGTAATGATGGCATACAGCCAAAGGCAGCCCAGCATGAGCATCACCCACCAGATTTTATGCCGTTGCAGAAAGATAATTTTTCCAAACAGCATGTTGAGAATAATGAAAAATACGCCCACATGCATTCCCGAAACGGCTAAGATATGCGTGGCGCCGGAGGCAGAATAGGCGGATAGCAAATCGTTGTCCATCGACGCCCGATAACCTAATGTGAGCGCCGAAGCCACTGCCAATTCATTGCCGGTAAGTCCCGATTCTCCGTAAATGCCCAACAGAAAATAACGGATGTGGTTGGAAACATTCATTATCGGATTTTGTGCGTAATGCTGCAATAATGTCCAATTGCCGCTTTCCACAAAGGCGCTTCTGCTGATATGCCTGCGCGACAGATAGGCGACATAGTCGAACTCATAAGGATTGCCGGCATTGGTAACCGGTTTCAGCGTGGCATCCAGCATCAGTTTGTCGCCTTGCCTGAGCGTCAGGGACAGGCTGTCCTTTCTGATGTAGAGGATGATCTTTTCGCTGCCTTTCGTCCAACCGCTGTCCAGCAAACAACTGCTGACCAGGGCATTCATTTTCAGGCTGTTTTCGCGTTCCACCGGCGGTTCTTCGATCACTGCCGTGAAGACGAACTGTTCCGTTTGTGTTTGCGGTGTGTAACTGTGCAGGGCTACTGTTGCGGCGCCGCTTGTCAGCAAAAACAAATCGGCAAACAAGCCAAACAGCCCTCTTTTTCGCTGCCACAGCAACCAGCCGACAGCCAAAAACAGCACAAAAGCCGTCCATATCAACAGTTGTGCGGGCAAAGAAACATAAAAAGCCAATAATATTCCTGCCAAAAAAGGAAGAAGAAAACGGACAAAAGGCGCTTGATGGAAAAAAGTTTTCATCTTTACCTCCTTTCCATCATCACAATGTTTTCCACATGATGGGTATGCGGAAACATATCCACAGGCTGCACTGCTTTGATGGCATAGTGTTCCTGCATGAGCGAAAGGTCTCGTGCCTGCGAAGCCGGATTGCAACTCACATAGACGATGCGGCGGGGGGCAGCCGCCAGCAGAGCGTCAATCACTTTTGGATGAACGCCTGCCCTCGGCGGGTCAAGTATCACGACATCGGGACGCCCTTGCTGTTCAATAAATTCAGCGTTGAGCACATCTTTCATGTCTCCTGCGAAAAAACGGGTGTTGCAGATGCCGTTCAATGCAGAATTTTCCATAGCATCCTCAATGGCTTCGGCGACATATTCAATGCCTGCTACTTTTTTTGCTTGTGCAGCAACGAAATTGGCAATAGTGCCCGTTCCGGTGTACAGATCATACACGGTTTCCGTGCCTGTCAGTTTGGCAAAGTCGCGTGTTATCCTGTATAGTTGATACGCTTGCTTTGAGTTGGTCTGATAAAAGGACTTGGCGCCGATTTTAAACTTTAAACCTTCCATTTCCTCGGTGATAAAGGATTGTCCCTTGTATAAATGAGCGTCCAAATCGGAAAAAGAGTCGTTAGCCTTGGGATTGATGATGTACATCAGCGAACTGATTTCGGGAAAACGCTCTGCCACAAAGTTGAGCAAATGTTCCCGAGCGGTAACATTCTCATGGTAGAAGCAGATGATTACCATCACTTCACCTGTGGACGAGGTTCGGATGATTAGATTGCGCAAAAAGCCTTCGTGAGTGCGCAAATCAAAGAAGGGCATCTTTTCGCTCAGCGCAAATTCTTTGATTGCCAACCGGATGGCGTTGGACGGGTCGGGTTGCAGGCTGCAATGGCGTATGTCCAGCACTTTGTCGAACCTGCCCGGAATGTGAAAACCAAGGGCATTGGGGTTTGCTACTTCTTCGCCCGACTGTATCTCGTCATCGGTGAGCCAGCGCTTGGACGAAAAGGTAAATTCGAGTTTGTTGCGATAATATAATGTCGGGCTGGACGCCAAAACGGGCGGAATCTCTGGGACGTCCAGTTTGCCGATGCGTATCAGGCAATCGGACACATTTTTATGTTTGTAGAAAAGTTGCTGTTCATATCTGAAATCCTGCCATTTGCAGCCTCCACACAGAGAAAACTCGGGACAGACAGGCTCTGTACGCAGGTCGGAACGGCTTTTTATATCAATGACAGAGCCTTCCGCATATTTTTTTCGTTTTTTGAAAATCCGAACATCCACCACATCGCCCGGAACGGCATGGGGCACAAAAATGACCCATTCGTCCGATTTTCCTACCGCTCTTCCGTCATCGGCAATATCCACAATGGGAACATTTTCGACAACCATCCGGAGTTTATTTTTTCTTGACATCCTTTCGGGTTACAATTCTTTTCTCAATCGTGCCACCGGTATGTTCAACTGCTCGCGATATTTGGCAACGGTACGACGCGCTATCTGGTAGCCTTTATCCTGCAATATTGCTGCTAATTCGTCGTCGGTGAGCGGTCTTTGTTTCGACTCGGTATCTACGTTGTCTTGCAGAATTTTCTTGATTTCCCGCGTTGATACCTCTTCGCCCGATTCGGTTTGCATACCTTCCGAGAAAAAATATTTTAACGAAAACATCCCGAAAGGCGTTTGCACATATTTGCTGTTGGCAACCCGCGACACCGTTGATATGTCCAAACCGGTAATGTCTGCAATGTCTTTCAAAATCATCGGATTGAGCAACGATTCATCGCCACCGCTCAGGAAATAATCCTTTTGCAGGTGGATGATGGCTTCCATCGTTTGCAACAGGGTAATTTGGCGTTGTTTGATAGCATCAATGAACCATTTGGCAGAATCAAGTTTTTGTTTCACAAAAGAAACGGCTTCGCGCTTGGTTCTATCTTTCTTGTTCGCGCTATATGTGGAAAGCATATCGGTGTAGGTTCGGCTCACCTTCAATTCCGGCACATTGCGCGAGTTGAGCGTTAGATTCAGCACGCCATTGTTGTTGTCGAGAATGAAATCGGGGAAAATATGTTCCGCCACCTTGTCGGAATGGTACGAACCGCCCGGCTTGGGGTTCAGTCTGAGTATTTCTGCTACGGCATCTTTCAGTTCTTCTTCGGTGATGTTCAAGCGCATTTGGATTTTGTCGTAATGTTTTCGGGTAAATTCTTCAAAATGTTCCACCAGAATCTTCTTTGCCCGTTCTATTTCGGGGTTTTCCGCTTTCTGACTCACTTGGATAATCAGACATTCGCGAAGATTTCGCGCTCCCACGCCTGCCGGTTCAAATTCCTGAATCACTTTCAACGCTTTTTCCAATTCGGAACTGTTTGTTTCAACGCCCAGTGAAAACGCCATATCATCGGCAATGGCATTCAGCGGACGTCGCAAATAGCCGTCGTCATCAATATTGCCGATGAGGTATTCTGCCAACGCTTTTTCTCGCTGGTCAATATTGCGAAGTCCGAGTTGCGACACCAGTTGGTCGTGGAAACTGGTGCCTGCGGAAAAAGGAATTTCCGTTTTTTGTATGTCGTCCTGGCTGTAATTTTTTGCATTGAGTTTGTAGAGAGGCGTTTCGTCCCGCAGGTATTCGTCAATAGACAAATCTTTGGTGTTGTCTTCATCTGTCTGTGGAAGCGTTTCCTCGCCATCCTCATGTTCTCGCCCTTCTTCCAGCGCGGGATTTTCCATCAATTCTTCTTTGATGCGTTCCTCCAACTGCATGGTGGGGATTTCCAAAAGTTTAATCATCTGTATCTGTTGCGGTGACAACTTTTGAATCATTTTCTGCTGTAAGCGTTGATTCAACATAAGGCGTACTATTTATGGTTTAAAATTCAGCATTTTTTGGCGTTCTTGGGAACGGTATCACATCGCGAATGTTGGTCATTCCTGTCACAAAAAGCAACAATCGTTCAAAGCCCAAACCGAATCCGCTGTGTGGCGCACTTCCGAATCTGCGAGTGTCAAGATACCACCACATATCCTTTTCGGGAATATGCAGTTCTTCGATGCGTTTCTTCAATTTTCCGAAATCTTCTTCGCGTTGCGAACCGCCGATGATTTCGCCTATTTTTGGGAAAAGCACATCCATAGCACGTACCGTTTTTCCGTCGTTGTTCTGTTTCATGTAGAATGCTTTGATATCGCGCGGATAATCCGTCAGAATCACTGGTTTTTTGAAATGTTTTTCCACCAGATAGCGCTCGTGTTCCGATTGCAAATCCACGCCCCAACTTACCGGGAACTCAAACTTTACACCCGACTGCTCCAAAATTTTCACGCCTTCGGTGTAAGAAAGCCGCACAAAATCATTTTCCACCACAAAACGCAGGCGTTCCATCAACTCATTGTCATACATGCTTGCTATAAATTCCAAATCGGCAGTGCAGTTTTCCAGCGCATAACGAATCAAGGATTTGAGAAAATCTTCTGCCAAATCCATATTGTCGGCTATTTCGTAGAAAGCCATTTCGGGTTCAATCATCCAAAATTCCGACAAATGGCGCGGCGTATTGGAATTTTCGGCGCGGAACGTAGGTCCGAAGGTGTATATCTTGCCCAAAGCCATAGCGCCCAACTCGCCCTCCAATTGTCCCGACACGGTGAGGTTCACCGGTTTGCCGAAAAAATCCTGCGTGTAGTCCACAGCGCCGCTCTCGGTGACAGGAAGATGGTCCAAATCCAAAGTGGTGACATGAAACATGGCGCCTGCCCCTTCGGCATCAGAGCCGGTAATGATGGGTGTGTGCAGATAATAGAATCCGTAGTCGTTGAAATACTTGTGAATAGCAAAAGCCATTGCATGCCGTATTCTCAACACCGCGCCAAATGTGTTGGTTCGCGGACGAAGGTGGGCTATTTCACGAAGAAATTCCAGCGTATGCCCCTTTTTCTGCAAAGGATAACTCTCAGGGTCGGCGCCGCCATACAGCACGATATCCGTAGCCTGCACTTCCACATTCTGTCCCTGCCCGCTTGATTCCACCAATTTTCCGGTGACAGCCACGCAAGAACCCGTAGTAACTTGCTTCAACTGCTCTTCAAACTGCGCTACTTCGGCAACTACCTGCAAGTTGTGGATAACAGACCCGTCATTGACAGCCAAAAACGCCACATTCTTGTTACCACGCTTGGTACGCACCCATCCTTTTATCACGACCTCGCTTCCCACCTGATCAGTGGATTTCAACAAATCATTGATTCTTAACCTTTCGCGTTCTTTCATCTTTTAGATTAAAAAAATTTCAAACCACAAAAGTATAATATTTGTTCAAATATTGGTGCTGGAATTAAAAAAATATTACACTTACACGTTATTTTCTATGCTGATTTTTTCGCACTTAGGAATTGAACTTACGAACGAATAAAATTTACCAACATTCGCGGGTAGCCATACACCACTGCCAGCAGGCAAAACACGGTATTCAGCAGGCTGATGCGCACAAAATCCCAAAAGGGGCGGAAATGCGTTACTCTGTTGAGTGCGTAGTGCACGCGAACAGGGATGGGAATGAGCGGTATGCCGCGCCACGCACTGCGCACCAGTATTTCCAATTCTGTTTCGTAGCGGGTGGTGCAAAGCCGCATTCTGCCCATCTGTAAAAGCGGGTAAAGGCGGTAACCGGTTTGCGTATCCGGCAGGCGTTGTGCGGTTTGTACGGTAAACCAGAAATTGGAAAACCGGTTGGCAAAGGTATTCTTTTCGGGCATATTTGTCTGTTTCAGGTTGCGGCTGCCGATCACAAGCGCCTGCGGACGAGCAGCAGCGGCTTCTATGAATGCCGGAATATTTTCCGCAAAATGCTGTCCGTCGGAATCAATGGTAACGGCATGGGTGAAACCTTTGGACAGTGCGTATCGAAAGCCTTTGCAAAGCGCATAGCCTTTACCTTTGTTGGTGAGGTAGGAAACAGTCATGATTCTGTTGCCATATTCTGCCAAAATGCTGCCTGTTCCATCTGTTGAGCCGTCATTAACCACTATTACCGAAGGAATGTAGCATAGCACCTCGTCAATCACCCATGACAAGGTGCGTTCGTTGTTATAGGTCGGGATGATGGCGCAGATATTCATTCAGGAATCAACACTAATGTCATTTTTGCAAAAGTAAGGTCTCCTTTGCTGACGGTAGCGGTCACGTTCTCGGTGTTGTCGTTGTTTTTCAAGCCAAATTCAATCGTCACGGTGCTGTGTTCCAATGGGTTGATGACGTTCAGAAATCTGACAGAGGCGACCTTTTTCAGGAATAGCGTTTGCTGCCTGAATGATTCTACCAGTTCTTTCACCATTTGTATGATGCAAACGCCCGGCGTAATCGGGTTTTTCGGGAAATGCGCCGCATACACAGGATGGTCGGCATTGAGTTTCAAACTGTAACAGGCAGAATTATCGCCGGTTTGTATGTCTGTAATTTTGAAAAAATCATCCTGAAGTTTCATTTTCTATCTTTATAAAGTGATAAATTATCTTCTTTTTGTTTTGCAGCCTGATTTCGCCATTGGGAAAACGCTGAACAGTTCTGGAATGTGCCTTTATCAGCAAGGTGTCCTGATCCAAACAGCGCGTTGACCGGCGATAGGCCTCGCTGCCCGGCTCGTCCACCGCAAACAGCAGTTGAAAATCGGCAGCAATCACTTTTTTGATATACCATTTATCCATCATGGTGACCATGTTGAGGATGCTGCATTTTTCGGGTGTGGAAATGAAATCGAACATTTTGACGCTGAATTCATTCATCAGTGAGCCTCGCCATGTACCGTTCATGCGCTTCACCACCAAAATCCCCGTAATATAATTACCTCCTGCAAGGATGGTAGTCTTGTAACGGTTCGTTACATTGGGGTTAGCCATTTGCAGTGTCATTGTTTCATTGACTGTCACTGCATTTTTTCCGGCAGCGCAGGCTTGCAACAAGCCAATCACACCTATCCATACGATTATCCGTCGCATCGCCTGAGCCATTATTTGCTGTTGACGCAAGCCAATCCGTGTTTTGCACTTTTATTGTGTGTCCACGTCGAATGGCGCATTAATTGGTCGGCTTTTCCGGCGTATTGCCCGGTTTCGCAATGGATTCGCGCATGGAAGTATCGGCTTCGATATTTTTCATCTTATAATAATCCATGATGCCGAGGTTTCCGTTGCGGAAGGCGTCAGCCATCGCTTTGGGAACTTCTGCTTCCGCTTCCGTTACTTTGGCGCGGGCGTCAAATATCTTCGCCTTGTTTTCCTGTTCCAATGCCACCGCCATAGCGCGGCGTTCCTCTGCACGGGCTTGTGCGATATTCTTGTCGGCATTTGCCTGATCCATTTGCAATTGAGCGCCGATATTCTTTCCAACGTCCACATCGGCAATGTCTATGGACAGTATTTCAAAGGCTGTTCCTGAATCCAAACCCTTGTTCAACACCACTTTGGATATTGAATCGGGATTTTCGAGTACCGATTTATGCGATTCGGCAGAACCGATGGCAGACACAATACCCTCGCCAACACGGGCGATAATGGTTTCCTCGCCGGCACCGCCCACCAGTTGTTTGATGTTGGCGCGTACCGTAACGCGAGCCTTTGCTATCAACTGGATTCCGTCTTTGGCAACGGCTGCAACGGGCGGCGTGTTAATCACTTTCGGATTTACCGACATCTGTACGGCTTCAAACACATCGCGTCCCGCAAGGTCAATAGCGGTAGCCGCTTTAAAATCAAGCGGTATATTTGCCTTGTCCGCCGAAATAAGCGCGTTCACTACTTTCTGAACATGACCGCCTGCCAGATAATGCGCTTCCAACTGGTCTGCGTTCAGATTTAAGCCTGCTTTCTTCGAGTTGATCATGGCAAGCACGATAATCGAAGGCGGCACTTTCCGCCAACGCATCAGAATCAATTGCAACAGCGAAATCCTTACCTGCGTAAGAATACACTGAAACCACAGATTCAACGGCACAAAATAAAGGATAATCCATAGAAAAACTATGCCTACCACTAAAATCACTGCATAAAAACCTATTCCTTCCATATTCCTATATATTAATTGTTTTAAAATTTATTTTCTATTCTTCCTGTACTACAATCCTGTTTCCGTTTATTTCAAGCACTTTGACTGTCCTGTTTTCATCAATCAAGCCCAGTATGGACTTTGCTTCCACTATCGTATTGTGAATCCGGATTTTTCCCATGGGCGCCAGGCGCGATAGGGTGACAGCGGTGTCGCCCACTTGAATGTCCTTGTCCACAAGATTGACTTTGCTGTCAATTTCTGATTTTAGCGACAAGCGATTCCACGTTTTAGCGCGTAAAGCGTAAATCAAAAACACGATAAACAGCAATGACGAGCCAATGAGCGAAACAATGCCTACTGTATCGCCAAAAGCGCTGAAAGATACGAACACTCCTGCGGCAATCAGAATAATTCCGGCAATACCGGCTAAGGTGATTCCCGGAAGCACTACGACTTCCACCACTATCAGCGCCATGCCGATTGCTATCAGTAAGATTACTAAAAAGGCTGACATTTAATCAATTGTTACACTTAATCCTTTACTTGCCAATTGGTCTTTCATCGGATGCAAAAACTCGAATGAACCCTTCTTGACATCGCATTTTCCTTTATGATGCACGATATATGCACACTGTTCCGCTTGGTGAGCCTCGTGACTGCATATTTCCATCAATGATACGATTACAAAATCGAAAGAATGTACATCATCATTGTGAAGCACCAAATAGTGATTTTCGCCATCAATATCACTGACATCGGGACGATCCATGACTTCTTCCTGAATTTCCATTGCCATTTAATTTATCGCAAATATATACATTTTTTCTTTACCATCATCAAGAATGTGTAAAAAATATTCAGTTGCCTGCCAAATAAATCACTTTCTTTTCTTCAAAGAAAGGCTCTGTGTAGAAATTGCTGACAGGAAAGACCGTTGCTCTGCTTTGAAAGTGGCTGAGTTCGTCATGCAATAAACCGCCTTTGAGGAAAAAACAGCCATTGCGGACAGTATTCTGTTTGCGAGGCAAGAGTTTTCCCTGCACCCACGGCAGAAAGTCGTTCAATGCTGCCACCGCTCGACTGACAATGAAATCGTATTTTGCAGTCAATTGTTCGGCGCGAATGTGTTGAGTGGTAACGTTTTTCAACTGCAATGCTTCCTTCACGGCATCCACCACTTTCAGTTTCTTCCCGATGGAGTCAATCAGGTGGAAATGAACTTTTGGGAACAAGATTGCCAGCGGGATTCCGGGAAATCCACCACCGGTTCCTACGTCCAACACTTTGGTGTCGGCGGTGAAACTGATGATTTTGGCGATTGCCAGCGAATGTAGCACATGGTGCTCATACAGCGCGTCAATATCCTTGCGAGAGATGACATTAATGCGTTCGTTCCACAACCGGTATAAGGGTTCCAGGGCGGCAAACCGTTCAATCTGTTGATCAGCAAGGTCTGGAAAATATTTCAGAAGGATTTCCACCGGCAGAGCGTAAAGAGGATTATTTTCAGGATTCGAAAGGATTATTTTTCAGGATACTCTGCAATAATTCCTTTGCTCTGAACAGTTGTGCCTTTACCGTTCCCAGCGGCAAGTTCATTTTTTCGCATATTTCTTCATAAGAATATTCATAGAAATAGCGTAATTCCACCAAACGACGGTAGCGCGGTTTGAGTTTGGCAACAACAGAATGTAACAGTTTGATTTTTTGTTTGGTAATCAAATTGTCTTCCGGCGTTGGCTGCTCGGAACAAACTTCGGCAGGCAGGCTTTCCGGATCGCTTTCGTCCAGTAAAATCTTGTTCAACTTCTTTTTGCGGATAAAATCAATGGCGTTGTTGGATGCGATTTTGAAAAGCCATGTACTGAATGCGAAGTTGGATGTGTAAGTTTTGATATGCTTGAACGCTTTGCCGAATGCTTCAATTGTCAAATCTTCGGCATCGGTGGAATTATTGACCATTTTCAGCAGCATAAACTGAACCGGCTCTCTGTAACGCTCCATCAGTTGAGCATACGCTTTCTGATCGCCGGCTATGGCTTGCTCTACAAGTTCAACGTCTTGCTGAGCTTTACAGGAAAGTGTCTTGTTCGCTAATTCCATCTATTGTGCTTCGCTAAAGTCTTATTTAACAGATATACGTAAGCGTTTACTATCGGCATTGCCAAATCAAAGAAGATAGAATACGGCAAAATTCCGGTGATTTTTAATCTTTTCATTGACAGTCCGAAGACAGTTAAAAATAGAATATATCTCAATAAAAGCACGCTTGAGAAATACATCCAATATGCCGGATGAAGCCAGCATAAACTGATGAAAGCGCCCAAAAACACAAGTAACGAGAAGGGTTCAAGCCATAACAGGAAGTGTTGATAACTTTTGAAGTATTGAGTAATGGTATAATATCCGCATTTTTGGCGTATCCAGTCGTGGGCAGTGGTGCAGATATGCGCTTCGCTTGCAAAATTAACGGCTGCATTGCGATGTGTTGCTGCCTGGCTGATCAGCAGGTCATAGTCACCGGAAAAGATATGGGTATGTTCCGCAAAACCGTTGTGTTGAAAAAACAGTGAGCGGCGATAAGCCAAATTGCGCCTTATTCCGGTATATGGCATTCGACACATCGCAAAACCGAGATAACGCATTGCGTCGAAACAACTGGCATACTGTAACCATTTATTTTTAAACCCTTTCTGCGGAATATATCCGCTATATCCAAGCACGATGCTTTTGTTGTCAGTGAAAAATCTGCTCATCGACCGAATCCATCGCTTGCTTGCCGGCTTACAATTGGCGTCGGTAAACAGCATCCACTCATAACGGGCTGCCTTGATGCCAATGATGGACGCAAATTTCTTGCTGTTGCGAAAGGACGTGTTTTTTCTGATGATGGTGCTGCGCAAATGCGAATACTGTGCTTTCAATCGATTCAGCAATTCCTCCGTATCGTCCACCGAGCAATCATTGACTACGATTACTTCATATTGCGGGTAATCCTGTGTAAGCATCAAGTGCAGATTTTCTTCGAGTTGTTCCTGCTCGTTGTGGGCGCACACGATGACGGAAACGGGCGGGAATACGGCTGGGTAGGGTATCTTCTGTTCTTTTCTGCATACGGGACGGTTGTAGATGAAGAGGTAATACACTAACTGTATGAGCCCTGCACTCAGAAATACGGCAATAACGATCTGAGAAATACCGTCAAATTGGTAAAAAAAGTCCACTTAACTTTATCTTAAAATAAAGGTACAAAGGTTGTATATTTTTTTTTAATTTCAAAATTATTTAACGGGTTTCGAGTTTTGGGTTTCGGGTTTCGGGTTTCGAGTTTAAAGTTTCGGGTTTCGGGTTTCGAGTTTCGGGTTTAAAGTTTCGGATTTCGAGTTTCGGGTTTCAGTTTTCGAGTTTCGGGTTTTCGCCCGAATGGGCGGGATTTTCATAACCGCAGGTCATCGACCTGCGGCAGAAGCCCCCGCCGGTCCCTGCCTGAAAGGCAGAACATGAATTGCTAGCCTTTTAGTGCTGCCTTTCAGGCAGTAGTGTTCGTATGTTCGCACTACCGCAGGCAACGCTTCGCTCGCCTGCGGTTATGAAAATCAAGCCCTTCGGGCATCATAGCCAAAAAAGCGGAAGAACGAATGAAAGGATAAACGGATAAACGTTTGTCCGTTCTTCCGTTTGTCCGTTCCTTTGAGATGTCACGAGGAAACAGCCCGTGTGACAGGAAATTTAATAATAAATCCCTTCACAAAATTCCTGTTTTGCGACAGTGGTGCGCACGGTGTTGATGGCTGCGAAGCACCCATAGCCATTTTCGATGTTGCCTGCGATGGATACCGGTTCGCTGAAAAAGCCTGTGCCGTTGCTTTGCAGCGCAAGGCTGCGATAATGTTCAAAGGTAGCCGCGGATAAATGCGAAACGAGAATATCCAAAAACAGGTATCCGGCAGGCGTTTCGCAGGGTTTCTTGTAGGATGTATTGGCTACCCACAAATCCAGCGTGCCGGTCGTGTTCGGAAACGACATATCTGATAGCAATATTCTGTCAAAGAGATATACGTCCGTTTCTTCGCCTTCGAGGAACGACTGTGCAGATTCCATATCTGGGTTGTCCTGAATTAACGCCGTGTTGCTGATGCCAATGAAAGTTAAACCACCCATGGGACTACCGTCGGGATATACGTCTTGCCTGTCTGAGCGCTGCACCATATAATAATTTCTTTGGGAGGAATTGTCCTTTATCCGGATGGTCAGCGGACTCATAGTTATTTCGCCGTAGAAATGTCCACTATGACCGCGTGGTTCCACCTTATAAGGATTGTTTTTCTTGACAAATTGCTGCATATCTGCACTGATATGCTCGATAATCGGCGCCTCTGGTATGATGGTGATTGCCGATGCCGTGGGGTAGCCGTCTATCTCTACTACTAATTTGCAACTTGCTCCGGCTTTGAACTCCAATCCTTTTGCACCGGTTGAATAGCCGCTGCGAGCGCTATTGAGCGACATATCAAAACGTTCGCTTTCCTCCCTGAACAGGAGGCGTTCGTCTTCGTAAAGCGATATGCTGCCTTTGCGGATAATCGTCTGCGTCTCCTCTCGCCAATCCCTGTACGAGCCGATGGAACGGGCTTCTGCAAAAGTAATACTGAACACGCCGCCGTCGGTGTTGATGGTGGCGCTTACCGCCAAACGGGGCGAAAAATGGGCAGGCTCCACATCAATGTTTTTTATCATGTTGTCGCAACTGCTTAAAAATAATATGCAAACTGCGACTTTTATGGAATCAAAGCGATTTTTATTCTTGTTTTTTGCTTTTTTCATCTTATTGGTTTGTTAATTAAACACATTAGAATTTAAACTGATAACTGATGGACGGAATAATCGGGAAAAGGCTGATTTGCTGGTAAAGGTACTGTTTGTAATAGCCGCCGCCCTGCCATGCGGAACTTGTCGGATTGCCTTCGTAGCGTGAATGTTCTTCGATGTCGATATAATACGGATTTCGGCGGTTATAAGCATTGTAAACGCCAAAAATCCACCGGCGCTCGTAGTGGCGTTTTTGCTTGATGAGGCTCAGGCTAAGGTCGAGACGGTGATAGGGTGACATTCGATAGCCGTTGCGCTCGCCGTATTCCATCACTTCCTCCTGTGTATCGGGGTGGAGCGGGTCGGATACGTGGTACAGACCGATAGGAATGGTGATACAGTTGCCTGAGCCAAATACCCACGTGCCGGAAAGTTCCACCCGCTTGCCGAAACGCTTTATCACCACAACGCTCAGATCGTGTCGGCGGTCGTATTTGTAGTTGAAGCGCCGTCCCTGATTCAAATCGTCGAACTGGCGGTCTGCCCACGAGAGGGTGTAGCCTATCCAGCCGGTGAACGAGCCTGTTTTCTTCTGTGCAAAGACTTCCATGCCGTAACTGCGCCCTTTCCCCTGCAAAACCTTGTCTTCCCACTGATTGTTGACATCAAACACCGATGCGCCTTCGCGATATTCCAT
Organism: Bacteroidales bacterium; assembly: GCA_031287245.1. Lineage (GTDB taxonomy): Bacteria > Bacteroidota > Bacteroidia > Bacteroidales > UBA4181 > JAIRLS01. The sequence goes on along the minus strand of JAITTD010000016.1, from coordinate 5,420 downwards.
CACATTGTCCATCGTTTTGTAATATCCTTCGATACTCAACTCGTAGTCGTCCTTGAAATTCTGCACCAAGCCAACCGCCACCATGTCCGAACGCTGCGGCGCCAGCATATCGGTGGTGGGCACCCACAGGTCGGTGGGCAGTCCGAGGTTGGAGTTGGTCAGCAAGTGCACATATTGCGCCATGCGCGAGTACGACGCTTTCGCTGAAAGATGATCGGCGAGCAGATAACGCGCCGAGATGCGCGGTTGCAGCACATGGTAGAACTTCCCCCGCACGTTGAACGCCGACCAGTGCAGCCCCACATTGGCTTTCAGGCGGTCGGTCAGGCGAATGTCGTCTTCGGCATACAGGGCATATTCAAAAGTGTGGATTTTCTGCCCGCCCAAGGTGACGGGAATGGCTTCGATGTTGGTGCCGATGGCGCCGGGGTTGAAGGTATGGTAAATCAGGTTGCCGCCAAAACGGATGTAATGATTGGGCGAAGGCAAATAGTCAAATGACAGTTTCCCGCTCCAGTCGTGGATGCCTGAGATGTAATCCATCCCGTAATATTCATCGGGGCTGCCGGACTTCGATTCCCAGTTTTTCATGAAAATGTTCATCCGGTAACGGCTATACGTCAAGGTAGTATTGCCGAAGAGTTGATTGGTAAACACGTGATTCCACCGAAACGCAGCGGTGAGATTGCCCCATGCCAGTCCCGACTGCACTTTGTAGCGGGATGTATTGTAATATCCGTCATCTTCCGTTTCTTCCTGTTCGGCAGAAAACTTGTCATCGCCCAGATAGGCGCTCAGAAAAATGCGGTCTTTCGACGAAATACGGTAATTGATTTTGGCATTGAGGTCGTAGAAATAATAGCCCACCATGATCTGGTTGTTCTCATCGGTATTTGCCGCTTTGATGAAGGGACGTGCCAGCAGGTCAACATAGGTGCGGCGGGCTGAAAGGATAAACGACGCTTTGTTTCTGACAACAGGACCTTCGAGCGTCAGTTTGCTTGCCACAAGCCCTATGGCGCCTTCGCCGTGGTAACTTTGCATATTGCCCTCTTTCATGCTGATGTCGATAACGGACGATATCCGTCCGCCGTAGCGAGCAGGGAATCCGCCTTTGAGCAGTTCTACATTGTTGATGGCATCGGCATTGAACACCGAAAAGAAGCCAAACAGATGGGAAGCATTGTACACCGGCACGCCGTCGAGCAGAATCAGGTTTTGGTCGGGACCGCCGCCGCGCACGTACAAACCGCTGCTTCCCTCGCCTCCCGACTGTATGCCGGGCATCAGTTGCAGCGCTTTCAGAATATCTACTTCCCCAAGTAAAGCAGGAACAGCCTTTAACCGACTCATCGGTACGTGTATCGTGCTCATCTGCGTGCTTTCGTGGCTGCGACTTGATTTGTCGGCAGTAATCTCCACCTCTTCGAGCATCATCGAAGCGTTCAGACGAATGTCAATGATGGTGTCGCGGCTCAACGTAAAACTGCGTGTTTGCGAAGCATAGCCAACGTATGAATACCTGAAATCTACCTTGCCGGCGGGCAAAGTGAGGCTGTAAAACCCGTATTGGTTGGCAGAAGTGCCTGACAGGTCGGCGCGGTTATACACCGTAGCGCCTGTCAAGGCTTCCGTAGTGACGCTGTCTGTCAGATGCCCGCTGACTGTGAATCTCTTTGCAGGAACATTTTGTGCGAAAACAGGGACACAAAGAAAGAACAGTAAAATAATTTTCACTTGACGCATTGACTTACAATTTAGTTGCTCTGAAAGAGCCTGTATCATTAGCGCAACACCTTCTCAAGTCCCGCAGGGACGACACTTTATTAACCGTAGATTTTAATCTACGGAGAAGCACAGACAGGACACCTAAGTCCCGCAGGGACGACACTTTGTCGTCTTTCTGTGTCGTCCCTGCGGGACTACGGCGCAGATGGCGTCCTCTGTCCGTATGCTGAAGCATACGGTTAATAAAGTACTGTCCCTGCGGGACAAAACACCCATTTCGACTTTGCACATTAACCATTAATAATTAACCATTAATAATTAAAAATTAATCTTCTTTCCTTTTGGATATTTGACCGTATAAATCAGTTGATAGGTCTGCGTTTCGCCGGGCTGTATTTCTTTTTCCCAAGTGAGCACTCCTACATCCTCTTTGTTGAAACTGGGTGCAGTGGTGTTTTTGGACAGTTCCACCGTCACTTCCTTCATGGTGGAGATGGGATACTGGTCTTTGAGCACCATCTTGATGGCTTGGTTGCGGTTGTTGCGCACGGTGAGTTGCCATGCAAATTCCTGTTTCACGTCGTTGCCCAGAAAGCCGGTGCTGCTGAAATCTTTCAGTTTTTCCCGTTTCGCTGCCACACGCTTGTCCGTTCCCAGCGTCAATGAGAGGTTTGTATGCGTAGAAGCGGCGTCAATATAGGTTTCGCCCACGTAAGTATTGTCGTAGGTGATGTTGGCGGGACCGCTCAGCAGGTTGAGTTTTTCCCAGTCTGCTATTTCGGCAAGCAGATAGGTTTCGCTGTCGAGTTTGGGCGCACAGTAATATTTGAAGGATGCCGGCGCCTCCTGACTTTTCAGGTCGATGCTCTGTTCCTTGCCGTTGCCGGGAATCGTGTAGGGCATATCAATGTCGTAGGTGACGTTCAACTGGTTTTCCGACTGGGTGATAAAATCTTCCATGCTGCTTTTGAGGTTTGCTACCACTGCACCGCCTCTGGCTGCCTGCCCCCATTGTTTCATCGCCTGCGAAGCGTCCAAAAATTTCGTGCTTTTTATCATCTGCCTGTCTAACGTCGCATAATATTCGGCATCCACTGCAACGCCGTCCACCACATACAACGGGGATGCATCGCTGCTGTCCTCCTCGCCCGCCTCCATCGCCATTATAGGCGCCGCCATCTCCTCCTCTGCATACGAATAGGAGTTTTGCATCATTGCATCGCTTGTCACCATTAGGTGGATCGGCTCAACGTATTGCAGAAACCATGCTGAAAACAGGGGAGCCACCCTGTCGGCGCTTGGGACAGCAGTGGACAGACTGATGCGTACCTTCTTCCAGTCAATGCCCGTCACCTGTTTCACTTTTGCTTTCGACACAATGCGCACGGACTGGTTGGTTCCGGCTACCTGTATGTCGTGATAGGGCGTCCATCCGGCAGAACTCGTGTAATAACTTACCGTGAAGTTGCAAACGCCTTCGACAGGCGCCGAAAGAGCCAGTTTAATCACGCCGGAGGCTTTGTTGTCAAGCGCTTCCTGCTTCAACTGAGCGGTCAAATCCAAAATACTTTGTTTGATTTGCTGATGCTTTTCCTTGCCGAGGCTGATCGCCTTTTCCAGTTCGCCTGCTTTGCTGTGGTAATAATCCATCGTTTTTATCAATTCGTCAATACTCAACCCGTCCTGCGAACCTGATGCCTTCTTTTCGACGCTTTTTTGCAGGATAGAGAGCAGATTGCCGTTGATTTTCAGTTCCGAAGCAAGGGTTTCCGCCTCTTTCTGCTTCTGTTTCAACTCATTTTCCAATTGCTGAGCCTGTGCGTCCGGCAATTTGGGCGTCAGATAATTGATGGAAAACTCAAACGACGACACTACCACGTTGCCCGTGGTTTTAATCTTGATGCTGTTGCGGTCAACGTTGGTGCTCAGCCCGTCAATCCACACTTCGTTGGCACCCTTCGCAAGGGTTGCCTTCGCAGTATGCACCAACTCGGCGCCCCGAAAAAAGACAGTGGCTTCTTCGGCTTTTGATGATACAATTTGATAATCCATAGTAAAGGCTTTGAATGTGATACAATTTAAAAAAACGACGATGGACAGGATTTTATTCATGGTGATATGATTGTGATTCTATTGTGATACGATTGTGATACGGTTGTGATTCATGGTGATTCTATTGTGATACATTGTTTATGGCAAGGGGGCATGCCCCCTTGTTTTTCTAAAGCATGCACCTCCACATGTGGTGAGACACCATCACCACATGCGGTGAGACATCATCACCACATGCGGTGAGACACCATCACCTTATGCGGTGATGATTTTGTGAAATTTACCTGTTTTCAATGTTTGGGAACTCTTACCGGACGCCGAATAATTGCTGCGCACTTCCACCGTATATTCTCCTTGGGGCAGGTCGGCGGGCAACATAGCCATCAGGCGGGCGGGTTTGTTCTCTACCACCACTGTCAGTTTGATGGTGGCGCCGTTGGCGTCTGTCAGGAAGATACCGTTGGAGTCTTCTTCGGGTATGAATTTGAGGCGCGATCCGCGTATCTGCACCACCCCTCCGGCGGTGAGCGTTTCGTTGACGGAGCCGCTCACGATGTCCTTCACCTCAATGATGTGGGGCAACGGCTCGGCTACATCGGTTTTCTGCGGCTTCACACCGGCAACGGCTGCCGCAAGTTTCATGCCTGCATTCACATTGATGCGCACGCGGTGGCGCTTGGCATCGAAGGTATCGGCAGCGCTGTTCAACACACCCTGAATGCTCAGGCTGGTATTGATGAGCGGCGTGTTCACCGAATCGCCCTCAGCGGTGATGATACTCACTTCTTCCACAAACTCGTTGATGGCAGAAGTCAACTGCGCCTCGCTCAAACCCGGATTGCGGGCAAGCATACGCCGGATAATTTCCGCAAACGTGTATGAACGGACGTTCACCGGTTGCGCACTGTAATCGTCGGGCGCAGCCGTCAAAAGATTTTCTACTGATGTGTACTGTAACATAATAATTTAAGGTTTAAAATTTAAGACTCGTACTGCTTACACAGGACATAAAATGTTCAAAAAACGTGACAAAGGTAAACAGTTATTTTAATAATTACGAATTAAAAATTAAAAATTACGGTTTGAAGTTTCAGGTTTGAAGTTTCGGTTTGAAGTTTCGGGTTTGAAGTTTCGGGTTTGAAGTTTCAAGTCTCGCAGAGACGACACTTTATTAACCGTAGATTTTAATCTACGGACAGAACAGGGCTGGACAACATCCCCTCTGCGTCCAAGTCCCGCAGGGACGGCACAGAAAGACGGCAATGTGTCGTCCCTGCGGGACTTGGGCGCAGAGCGCGGGTTGTTCTGTCCGTATGCTGAAGCATACGGTTAATAAAGTGTCGTCCCTGCGGGACTGGGGAAAAATCGGGTTTCGGGTTTAAGGTTTAAGGTTTCGGGTTTCGGGTTTAAGGTTTAAGGTTTAAGGTTTAAGGTTTCGGGTTTAAGGTTTAAGGTTTCGGGTTCTCGAAACTCGAAACTCGAAACTTCAAACTCGAAACTTTAAACTCGAAACTCGAAACTCGAAACTCGAAAACAGGGTAGGGGAGGGGCTTTTCAGGGCACTATTGCGCTCACGATTTCGCTCCAGGGTCCTTTTTCGCTGCGTGTGTTTTCCCATCGCAGGCAGAAATAGACGGTTT
>JAITTD010000014.1 GCA_031287245.1 Bacteroidales bacterium | reverse complement strand
GTATTTCGGCGCAACACTGGTTATCAAACGATTGCTGTTTTCATAGTTCTCGTTTTCATAAACGCCCCATAAATAGTCTCTCACCCAACGCATAGGACCCGGGTTGATGGCAAAATTTTCGTCCGGCGTCAGGGATCTATCTGCCCAACTATCAGGTGTTTTGTAACCTACACTGCTTTTATACCGTTGTTTCATTGTTGAAATATCCGTCATCGAACCAAACAGGTTGGAGAACGAATCGTAAGCACCAGTGTGAGCACCTACACGATTTTTAAATTTTTGAACAATGTAGTTGCCGGAATAGTCAAACGACAAACGTTCGCTAAGTTTCACATTTCCAATCAGGTTGAAATTGTGTTTACCATAATTACCGGTCAAACCATTGGGCTTTTCGAGTAAAGTGGTATAGGAAAAACGAGTGCTTGACTTATCGCCAATGTGGTTAACGGCAATATTGTAAATCTGGTCGAAACCTGTTTCATACAGTTCATGCCACGGATTGGTGGTCTGTGCTTCGTAAGGACGCACCGAACCGTCAAAATACAGGATAGGACGACCATCATAACGAGGTCCAAAACTTACATTCGTGTTGTAATAAGGCATTTGATAGTTCGTGCCTTTATAGGTTACCTCTCTGAAGCCGCCCACAGCCAGTTCAACTTCACCCTGGCTCACGGAATACAAACCAGGACCATATTCGCTTTGTATTTGAGGCATATAAGCCACAAAGTTAGCCTCAAAAGTTGCGTTCACATCAACCGTAACACCACTTTGCTTGGCTTGTTTGCTGGTAATCAACACAACGCCGTTAGCGCCTTCCGAACCGTACATGGCAGATGCGGCAGCGCCCTTCAAGATAGTCAGGGTTTCAATGTCCTCAGGGTTGATGTCCACCAAACCGTTGGAACGGATGCCGTTACCGCGGAAACTTGAGAACGAACCGGTCATTGATTCACCCTCGTTGTTACCGCTTCGGATGGGCACGCCATTGAACACAATCAACGGCTGAGTGTTGCCATTGAGGGAACTCAAACCACGAATGGTGAAGGAAACGCCGGAAGCAGCGCCTCCCGGAGGCGACACCACGCGCACGCCTGCTGCCTTACCATACAAGGCTGTGCCAAAGTTGGATGTACCCACCTTGGTGATTTCCTTTGACTGGATAGTGCTCACAGAATAACCCAGCGCTTTGGCTTCTCTTGTAACGCCCAGCGCCGTTACCACCACTTCTTCGATCTGCTGTCCCTCGCTCAAAGATACTTCAAAAGACCGCTGGTCGCCCACCTCAATGTCCTGCGTGGTGTAACCCACCGAAGAAACTTGCAGCACATCCGTTGACGCAGCATTGATGCTGAATTTACCATTTGCATCCGTCACCACTCCGGTTTTCGTTCCCTTAATGATAACGTTTGCCCCCGGCAATGGACCGCCGGTCTCATCTGTCACCGTACCGGTAACAGTTCCTCCCTGCGCAAACAGGGATAGCGTGCTCATACAAAAGCACAGTGTGAAAAACACTTTTTTCAATGTATTCCACGAATTCATTCGATTACTCTTCATATAAAATTTAATTTATAATTTATAATTTACTTACGTTTAATTTAATGTATTACTATTTGTTTTACCTGCATACCTCGCAGGCGAAGGTTTGTTTAAATTTTTCTTTTTTATTTATATCATAGGCACTTCTTTTTTAAGTTTATTATTAATTGAGGTTTGATTTGGCAATTCTTGACAAAATTTCAATAAGCGTTTAAAATGAATCCATTACAATGAATCCCAAAAAAATATTCATTAAAAACAATGCAAAGATACAATGTTTTTTTTTAAAATATCAAAAAAAATAAAAAAAATATCAAAAAAAGTTAAAATTTTTGGCGAAGTACTTCATTGGCACAACATTTGTATCTATTCATTCTTCACTATTCGCTGCTACTTGCATTTTTTTTGCGTGTTTGTATTAACGTCAAGGCGAAAATCTCACCTGAATACCAACAAATTTAAGCAAGATGTCAAAAGATGTGCAGCAAAACGTGGATATGTAAAAAAAAGTTTTTGATTTAAAAAAAAAGTACTATTTTTGTGGTATCAATTTGTAAAGCAAAAGACTAAAACTCATGCCAGCAGCAGTAAAAACAAGGAAAACAGCAAAACCGACAGCGTTAAAGGCAAAAAAGAAGACTAAGATGTCTGTCTTTGTAGTGGATTATAATCCCAAAAATCCGGTTGTGAAAAAAATGATTGAAATGGTAGAAGCGTCCGGTTTTTTTCAGATAACCCCATTTGAAAAGTTTGTCCGGATGGAAAAAGAATCTGAATATTTAATTACAAAATCAGATATACAAGAAATCAAAAAAAAAGTAGGATTATCTTAACTAATTGATTATGGAAACAATAGTTCTAAAATACGATTCAAGCAATCAGGCAGCAAAAAAGATGTGTGCGTTTATCGAATCGTCAGGCATGGTCAAGGTTGCGGCTTATAAACAAATTCGGAAAAATCGACTATATAAGGATATTGAGCGAGGCTTGAAAGAAGTGAAAGAGATTGTTGACGGCAAGAGGAAAGCAAAGACATTAGACCAGCTTTTAGATGAAATACGAAATAACGACAACAACTGATTTTGATAAGGCTTTAAAAACTTTATGTAAAAAGTATCACTCGTTAGTCGATGATTTTGAGGATTTTAAGAAAGAATTAATAAAAAATCCTTACATAGGCGATGATTTGGGCGGCAATGTCCGTAAAATCCGACTTGCTATCAAATCAAAAACCAAAGGGAAAAGCGGTGGTGCACGGGTAATATCCTATAATTTGGTGGTGGATATTGAAAATACCAATGTTGTTTTACTGGCTATTTACGACAAAAATGTACAGGATAGCATATCCAAAAGGGAAATTAATCAATTGAAAAAAGGATTGGGGCTAATCTAAGCCTTTTTATTGTTGTTGTCTAAAAGTCAACGTAGTAAACCTATGTCGTTAAAAAATCACCACCTACAAAGTTGAATTTGATATTAAAGCGTTGTAAACCTATGTCGTCAAAAAATCACCACCTATAAAGTTGAATTTGATATTAAGGGAACGAAAACCGGAGTGGTGACGGATGCAAATGGTAAATTCAGCATCAATGCTGCATCAACGGATGTGCTGCAAGTTTCTTCGGTGGGTTACACCACGCAGGACATTGAGGTGGGCGACCAAACCAGTTTCGAGGTGAACCTGAGCGAAGGCGAGCAACTCGGAGAGGTGGTGGTAACAGCGCTGGGTATTTCGCGCGAAGCAAAGTCTTTGGGTTATGCCATGACTACTATCTCCGCCAAGGAACTGACTAAAACGGGGTCTTCCAACTTTGCAACCGCACTGTATGGTAAGTCAGCCGGTGTTCGCATTCAGAACACGCAGGGTGGTGCGGCAGGCGGTGTATCCATCAACGTGCGCGGTCTTTCGTCTATCAACGGAAACACTCAACCACTCGTGATTATGAACGGTGTACCTATCCGTAACGGTAATGCAACGACCGGCGGTAGCGCTACCAGCGACAACATTTCAGGAAGAGATTTCGCCTCTATCGGTAACGGTGTTCGTTCCAATGGTTTGGTGGACATCAACCCCGAAGACATTGAAAGTCTTTCGATATTGAAAGGTGCAGCCGCTACCGCCCTTTACGGTTCGGAAGCTGCCAACGGCGCCATCATTATCACCAGCAAAAAGGCGAAAGGCAAAGGTGTGTCAGTGGATGCCAATGTTATCATGCAAGCCAACTTTTTAGCCCAATTGCCTCCCATTCAGGCGAAGTACGGTCCCGGTAACGGATATTCTTCCTGGAGCGGCGATATGCTTGATAACGAAGGTTTTCACGTGACGGCAGACGGGAAATTGTACCCGCATTATAATGCATCCAATAATCAACAATGGGGACCTGCTTATGACGGCAGACAAGTGCAATATGTGAACGGTCAGCCGCGTCCCTATTCCGCGTTTTCGTCAGAGCCGTGGACAGAATTGTTCCGCACAGGGTTTAATCAGGTTTACAACATAGCCGTCAGTCAGGGCAGCGACAATGCCAACAACCGTTTCTCCTACACTTATACGGACGAAACACCGAATGCCCTGTCGGGAACGTACAACAAACACAACTTCAACCTGGTTGGAAATGTGAAATTCAACGAAAAATTGTCGGTGGACTACACAGGCAATTACGTTGTTCAGCATTTTGGACACCGTTCGGGAACAGATCTGGATTCTTATAATTTCTTTGGGAGCACCTGGGGGTCATTTGTGGATGTCCCTCTCATCAGGACACTGTATAAAAACCCCATGGGCTATCTCAACAGTGATGATGGCAATAAGTATTATGATGCTGATGCGCCTCACAGGTTTCAATACGATTCGAACGGATTTGTAGATGGTGTACGTGGCAAGTTTTGGGGGCTTTTCGAAGATGATTCGGATGAACTGGAACACCGCCTTATTGCCAGCGTAGCGCCGACCTATAAAATTACAGGCTGGTTGACAGCCAAAGGTCGTATTGCTACCGACTATACCACCAATTCTCAGGAAACCTTTACCCGTTCATCACGGCCGGCGGCAGGCTTCCCGAATGCAGGTGATCAAACGGGCGGTTATTCAACGTTGCACAAAACCTACCAGATCAATTACGGCGATGTGATGTTGATGTTCGACAAAAAATTGACCGACAACTTCCAGTTGACTGTCAACGCAGGCTGGCAAGCCCGTGAGGAAAATATGAAATCCTCGAACATTGGCACCAATGCCGGACTTGCCATGGACAATGTATTCCAGATTACCAACAGTTACAAATCGGTATCAACAGATGCAAACACCTACCGTAAAATGTCTTTGCTCAAGACGGCATGGGTAGGTACCATCGGCGCTGGTTATCACGATTTCCTGTTTGCAGATGTAACAGGTCGTTGGGAGAAATCTTCGACTCTGCCTGCAGGCAGTCGCGATTTTTTCTATCCGTCGGCAAGCGCCAGTTTCCTCTATTCCGAAGCCTTCTCGCTGCCTCAGTGGTATAATTATGGTAAAGTGCGCATATCTTACGGTATAGTAGGTAATGCTCCTGAGGCGTATGCTGCCAATATGGCGTATGATGCAAAATCCGACGCGGGAGGATTCGTTTACAATCAGGTTCCTTCCTCTTTGGGCAACGACAAACTGAAGCCTGAAACAACCAATGAATTTGAAATCGGTTTGGAAAGCAAGTTTTTCAACAATCGCTTAGGTTTTGAAGTATCGTACTACAACCGTAAAATTTCCGACATGCTTATTCAGGTTCCTCTGGCGCCTTCAAGCGGAAGTTCCAATCTGTGGGTCAACTCAGGCGTGATGACCAATGCCGGTTTTGAATTTTCAATCAACGGCACACCCGTTAAAACTACTGATTTTGAATGGGTAATCCGTGCCAATGGCGGTTTTAACGACAACCATATTGAAAGTCTGGCAGAGGGTATTCCCTTTATCCAGCACGGAGGCGTAGGAAGCAGTAACGCTGCCGATACCCGTTCGTATGCAGGCAGGTCAATGGGTGATTATTATTCCAATCCTTTTCTCGTTGTTGAATCCGGTCCTTATGCAGGACAGCGTATTGTGGCTGCGAGCGGCGAGTATCGGACGGGAGACCGTGAACCCATCGCCAATGCCATGCC
>JAITTD010000009.1 GCA_031287245.1 Bacteroidales bacterium | reverse complement strand
TTATGAATATAATAATATGGATTAAATTGATTGGACAAAGGTAGGGCTTTTTATTGAAACAGAAAAAGATTTTTTGTGATTCGATGGTGATACAATGGTGAGACATCGTTTATCCGTTTATCCGTTTGTCCATTGAATAATTATTTTTAGCAATGGATATAGTACAGGACACATATGGTTGTGATACATTCGTAATCGTTGGTTCGACTGTGATAACTAACAATTAAAAATTACGGGTTACGTAATTTTGGCATTGCTGAAAAAGCAACGAGGCTACTCCGATAGGGGGTAGCCTCGTTTTATAGAGTCAACGAAAACGAACTATTTAACAGCTTTTATCACTGCTTCGAAGGCTTTCGGATGATTCATCGCGAGGTCGGCTAAGGCTTTCCTGTTGAGGGCAATCCCTTTTTGGTGGATTTTACCCATGAACTCTGAATAAGACAACTCGAAAGGTCTTACTGCTGCATTGATACGCTGAATCCACAGACCGCGAAAGTTGCGTTTCTTGGTTTTGCGGTCGCGATAGGCATATTGTTGCCCTTTTTCCCATGTGTTTTTGGCAACAGTCCATACATTTTTGCGGGCAAGAAAATTACCTCGCGTAAGTTTGAGCAATTTTTTACGGCGTGCTCTTGACGCTACTGAATTTACTGATCTTGGCATAATTCAAAATTTACGAATGGTTAGCGGTCTGTTCAGGACGCTTTTTAGCTAATTCACTCTTGGTTATTACTATATATTTATTTGAGATTCAACATCAGTTTTACACTGGTCAGGTCTGTTTTAGCTACCAACCCGCTATGTGTAAGACTCCGTTTTTGCTTTGTTGTTTTCTTTGTCAGGATATGTCTTTTGAACGCGTGTTTGCGTTTGATTTTTCCTGTTCCGGTGAGCTGGAATCTCTTTTTTGCACCGGAATTTGTCTTTTGTTTAGGCATTACTTTAAAATTTTACATTTATAATTATTGACTCTATTTCTTTTTTGGTTTGGGCGAAAGGAACATAATCATCCTTTTACCCTCTAATTTAGGCATTTGGTCAACCTTGCCGTATTCTTCCAAATCCTGGGCAAAGCGAAGCAAAAGGATTTCACCCTGTTCTTTATAGATGATGGAACGCCCTTTGAAAAACACAAAAGCCTTTATTTTGGCGTTTTCATTCAGAAAATTGATGGCATGTTTCAACTTGAAGTTATAATCATGGTCATCTGTTTGAGGTCCAAAACGAATTTCTTTCACCACTACTTTTACTGTTTTGGCTTTGATTTCCTTCTGTTTCTTCTTCTGCTGGTACAGATATTTCTGATAATCCACGATTCTGCAAACAGGAGGTTCTGCTGTAGGGGATATTTCCACCAAATCCAACCCCTCTGCTTCCGCTAATTTTAACGCTTCGTACAAAGTTACTACCGAATTGGGGCTCTCTACATTTTCACCCACCAACCGTACTGTTTTAGCTTGTATTTCGCGATTAATACGCAAGTCGGATGATGCCCTTTGTGGCCTGGCTTGTTGTTGTTGATATGCCATCTAAACTATTCTGTTACCTTTATTATTGCTTGTTTTTATTGATATTCTACCCTCTTCTACCTATCCCAAACCCAATCTGGAATCGGGGTGCAAATATCGTAATTATTTATTAATTATCAACATTAATTTTTGAAAATCTTTTAATTCGGGCTAAATATTTTTTTGAGGCGCTATATGTTTCAACTGATTGCGGGGCGTCCCTAACGGAATGTTGGTTGCCCCTGCCCTTCATAATTAATAATTCATAATTAATAATTATTTCACTATCTTTGCCTCGCATATTTTTGTATCGCAGATGAGGTTTTTATATCATTTCGGAAAATATTATCAGTTGGTGGGCAAATCCTTTTCCAAACCGGAAAAAGTTTCCATCTATTATCGCAGGGCGCTCAAAGAGATTGAGTTGCTGGGGATAAACTCTTTGGGCATTGTTGCTTTGATTTCGGTGTTTATCGGCGCTGTCATTACAATGCAGACTGCCTACAACATCGAAAACCCCTTCATTCCCGACTATCTGATTGGTTTGACCGCTCGTGACACCATGCTGCTGGAATTTTCGACCACGATGATAGCCCTGATACTTGCCGGAAAGGTAGGATCAAGCATATCATCGGAAATAGGCACCATGCGCGTCACCGAACAGATTGATGCGCTGGAAATCATGGGCGTCAACTCGGCTTCCTACCTGATTCTTCCAAAAATCATTGCCAACGTGTTCTTTTTCCCGCTGCTTGCCATCCTGAGCATGGTGATAGGCGTGTTCGGCGGGTGGCTGGCGTGTATCCTGCTGGACGTTATTTCGCCCGAAGATTACATTACAGGCATCCGTTATGCTTTTATTCCCTACTATATCTATTATTCCTGCGTGAAAATGGTGTTTTACGCCTTCATCATCTCCACAGTGCCTGCCTATCACGGCTACTATGTGGAGGGCGGTTCGCTCGAAGTAGGCAAGGCAAGCACCCGCTCGGTGGTGTATTGCAGCATCCTGATTCTTTCTGTCGATGTAGTGCTCACTCAATTATTATTGTCATGATAGAAGTAAAAGATGTAGTGATGGCTTTTGGGGATAAAACGGTGCTCAATCACGTGTCCACCGCCTTTGACCGCGGCAAAACCAATTTGGTCATCGGCAGAAGCGGCTCCGGCAAGACCGTACTGCTGAAATCCATTGTCGGACTGGTACAGGTGACCTCAGGCGAAATTTGGTATGACGGCGCCCTCTTCAATAAGATGGATTTTGCAGGGCAAAAGGAAATCAGGAAGCAGATAGGGATGATATTTCAGGGCAGCGCCTTGTTCGATTCCCTGAATGTGCAGCAAAATGTGATGTTTCCACTTGATATGTTCACCACTATGAGCACAAACGAGAAACTGGAACGTGTCAATTTCTGTCTGTGCCGTGTCAGTTTGGAAAATGTCAATCAACTGATGCCGGCAGAACTGAGCGGTGGCATGAAAAAACGTGTAGCCATTGCCCGCGCCATTGCCATGAACCCGAAATACCTGCTGTGCGATGAACCTAATTCGGGACTTGACCCGCAAACGTCCATCATCATTGACAATCTGATAAAAGAAATCACAGAAGAATACGACATCACTACCATTATCAACACCCACGATATGAATTCGGTACTCGAAATCGGTGAGAAAATCACCTTTATCTACGAAGGACGCATCGAATGGGAAGGCACCAAAGACGAAATTCTAAATTCCCAAAACCAATATGTGGACAATTTCGTGTTCGCCTCCGGTATGGGGAAGAAAATCAAAAATATGATGGTCTGAACCATGATTTCATTTTTTGTTCTGCTGAAAATATGAAAACATTTCTTACTTTTGCGGCTTCAAATGAAAGATATGTTAAGAATCGCTGTTCAAGCAAAAGGACGCCTTTACGAGGAAACGATGCACCTGCTCTCAGAGGCAGGCATCCGGTTGGAAACGAACAAACGCACCCTGTTGATTCAGGCAAAGGATTTTCCGGTGGAGGTGCTGTTTCTTCGCGACGATGATATTCCGCAGGCTGTTGCCGATGGCGCCGCCGACGTTGGTATTGTGGGCGAAAACGAATACGCAGAACGCCGCAAAAACGTGACAGTAGTGAAACGTTTGGGATTCAGCAAATGCCGCTTGTCGCTGGCAATACCAAAAGACGAAACATATAGCGGACCGCAATGGTTCAACGGTAAGGTGATAGCCACCTCTTACCCCGCCATATTGCAGGATTTTCTGACTACCCACAACATACAAGCAAACACACACCTCATTTCCGGCTCAGTAGAAATTGCACCCGGCATCGGTTTAGCCGACGCCATCTTCGACATTGTCAGTTCGGGAAGCACCTTGGTGAGCAACCATCTGAAAGAGGTAGAAACCGTGATGAAATCCGAAGCCCTGCTGATAGGACACCCACAACTGGCAGCCAACAAAAAAGCCATTTTAGACGAGTTTATTTTCAGGACAAATGCGGTACAAACTGCCGCCGGCAAAAAATATATTCTGCTGAACGCCCCCAATGACAAGATAGATGACATCATCAGCGTGCTGCCCGGCATGAAAAGCCCTTCACTGCTGCCCTTGGCACAGGAAGGATGGAGTTCGCTTCATTCGGTCATCGAAGAAAAACATTTTTGGGAAATCATCGGCAAACTGAAAGCGCTGGGCGCAGAAGGCATTTTGGTAATACCTATTGAAAAGATGATTTTGTAGCACCTTCTGCAACAACGATTTTTTATTGCACGCACTTTGAATTCTGAAAACTTTCATCTAAATTTGCCAAATATTTAATACCATTCAAAAATGGACAGAAGAGATTTTTTACAGAAAGGAGCAATGGCTGTGTTAGCAGGTTGCGGCATGTCTGCAGAGGCGCTGGCAGCGTCAATGGCTAAAAAGAGCAACCGAATAGGGATTCAACTGTACAGCATCAGAGAATATTTGCCCAAAGATTTCACAGGCAGTTTGCAAAAATTAGCAGATATAGGCTATTCTCATGTAGAAGCCTACGGCGTTGATGGCGATAAATTCCTGCACAAAACACTCAAAGAAACAAGTGCGATAGTGAAGGACATGGGCATGAAACTTACCAGTACGCATTGCGGCACAGGATTGTTGCCTGCGGATACCCAAGCCAAAGAATGGGATTACTGGCGAAAAACCGCTCAAGCAATGAAAGAAGTCGGCGGAAAGTTTCTGGCTCAACCGTGGGTTCCGTCCATGAAAACCATAGACGAGTTGAAACGCTCGGCAGAGCAGTTCAACAAAGTAGGCGAAATATGCAAGAAAAACGGGCTAAAGTTTGCCTTTCACAACCATGACATAGAATTTAAGAAATTCGATGGACAAGGACCAGTGATAGAGGACTTCCTGCTCAAAAATACCGACCCCGAGTTAGTCTTTTTCCAGTTGGATTTGGGTCATGTCATCAACGGCGGCGGCGATATATTGGACTATATGCGCAAATATCCAAAACGTTTCCTCAGCTGGCACGCTTCCGATTTCAAAAAAGGACAAGGCTATATTGAGTTGGGACAGGGAGATGTGCCGTGGTACGATCTGTTTAAGATAGCGAAATCCTACGGTTTGGAAGATTTGACGATGGAACATGAATCCGGTGACGACCGCTTTGCCATCATGAAAAGAAATTTCGATTATCTCGCACAATTTCCGTGGACAAAGGTGAAGAAATAATTACGAATTAAAAATTACAAATAACCCGCCGTAATTCGTAATTTTTAATTGAATAAAAAACCCCTCTCAACTCGTGAGAAGGGCGTCTCTTTTTTAAACCTTAACCTTCATCTTAGTAAGATGAAAGTGCAAAGATAATTAAAAATTACAAATCTGCCATCATTCGTAATTTTTTGGCTACATCTTTTTTTGAGGTGCTATGATGCCCGAAGGGCTTTATTTTCATAACCGCAGGCGAGCGAAACGTTGCCTGCGGTAGAACACAATTTGCTTGTCGCCCGAATGGGCGAGATTTCCATAACCGCAGGTCATTGACCTGCGGTAGAAGCGCCCTCCGCCAACCCTGCCTGAAAGGCAGAACATGAATTGGTATAATTCGTAATTTTTAATTGAATAAAAAAAACCCTCTCAACTCGTGAGAGGGATCATTAACAATTTTTAATTTTTAATAATTTTAATAATTTCAAAAAATAAATTAAAAAAGTCAGTGCAAAGATAATTATCTTTTTAATAACTGAAAAAAATAAAAAATATTCCTACATTTGCACCATTCAATACATCAGTGTAGATGACAACCGACAGCCCGCATACAGCATCCTTCTTTTTCGCGCCGCCCGCCGAGATTTTGGAGTGGACAACGAAACGTTCGGAGTGGACAACGAAACGTTCGGAGTGGACAACGAAATGTTCGGAGTGGACAACGAAATGTTCGGAGTGGACAACGAAACGTTCGGAGTGGACAACGAAATGTTCGGAGTGGACAACGGAATGTTCGGAGTGGACAAAAAACGAAATCTCAAATCATTCAAATAATAAATCATTTTATCATTTCTAAATTCTAAATTTAAAAAGTATGGCAAATAATTCAGATTACATTCC
>JAITTD010000004.1 GCA_031287245.1 Bacteroidales bacterium | reverse complement strand
ATTGATGTAACGCTGAGCGAAGGTGCTACGGAAATTGAGGAAGTGATGGTGGTGGCTTACGGCACCACAACGAAAGCCTCGTTTACCGGTTCTGCTTCGGTGGTAAAATCCGATCAGATTGCAAAAATATCCGGCGTAAGCGCCGTGGAATCTTTGCAGGGTATGAGCGCAGGTGTAAACATTACCAACAACGAAGGAAACCCGGGCAGCACTACCCGCGTCCAGATTCGCGGTATTGCCAATATGACCGGTAAAACCACTCCGTTGTATGTTGTGGATGGTATGCCTTACGACGGTTCTATACTCTCCATTGCTCCTTCGGACATTGAGTCAATGACGGTGCTGAAAGATGCCGCCGCTTCCTCGCTCTATGGTTCGCGTGCCGCCAATGGCGTTGTTGTGATCACTACCAAGCAGGGCAAATCGGGCAGACCGGTTGTAACTCTCAGGACTGCCTGGGGCACATCAGACAATGCCGTGAAAAACCCGACAAAAGCCGATCCCTACCAGCAATTGCTCAATACCTGGCGCGGTATATACAACGATGAACACTACCGCAACGGGCTAAGTGAAGCAGCTGCCGGAGATATAGCTTCAGCAAGTGTAGTGGGTGTTACCAATGTTCCCAGAATCAATTCCCAAGGTCAAACGGTTTTTGTTACCCCATTTGCCAATATGCCTGCCGACCAGTATGTGCTGCACGACGGCAGCGGCAATCCTTATACCAATCCTGCTTTACAGATGGTATGGGATGAGAGCGATTACGACTGGTACGGAGCCGTTTTCTCGCGTAAACTCCGTCAAGATTACAATATTGACGTAAGCGGCGCCAGCGGTGACGGCAAAACTAATTACTTTTTATCGGCTTCGCATCTGAATGACAAAGGATATGCCAATAATCAGTATTACAAACGTTATTCGTTCCGTGCCAATGTTACATCAGAAATCAACAGTTGGCTGTCTATGGGTGGAGCGTTGTCTTACTCCTATTCACGCAAAAATGTGGCAGGAGCGCACCGCGCACTGGTATTTTCCAATACCCTCAATTCCCCATGGCTGCGCAATGCCGACAATACCGACTGGGAATATTCCCTGAAAACGGGCAAACGCATGTATGACTACGGACAGAACAGTAAGCACTTTTTCGGCATCCATGTACTGAACAACGGCGGCGACTATTGGAACAATCCCAATGACGAAAGTTTTGGCAACGATGAGGGCGGTATGCTGAATGCCAAATATTTCCTCGGATTTAATCTGCCGTTCGACATCAAGTTTAAATCCAGCATTAGTTTGGGCGACTACTCTAACGCGCGCTATGGGTACGGCTCGGCAATTCATGGCGGCGAGCAGCAAGAGCCTTATGGAGTCACGGTAACGACCAATGGAGGAGATGCAAGCAGAACGAACACTCGAACCATGTCGTTGACGTGGAACAACATTCTGAGTTGGGATAAAACTTTCAACGACCATACTTTCAGTGTATTGGCAGGCCAGGAGTTTTATTCAAGAGACTTAAAGGAAGCCTATACGTATGGTGCAGGTATTATGCAAGCAGGTTTGTATGAAGTGAGTTCCACTACCAACAACTGGAGTGGTTCATCCTACCGTGACCGTTATGGCTTGCTTTCGTTCTTCGGTAAATTGGATTACAATTTCCAAAACAAATATTATCTGTCCGCTTCTATCCGTGGCGATGGTTCCTCTCGTTTCCATCCCGACCAGCGCTGGGGCACCTTCTACTCAGCAGGCGCATCCTGGAGAATTTCGCAGGAGAATTTCCTCTCCGACGTCGATTTTCTTAATAATTTGGCGTTGCGTGCCAGTTACGGTACAACAGGTAATGATGATATTGGGACGTACTACGCCTATCAGGGATATTACGGTTCTCACAACATGTACGGACAGGCAGGTTTTCGTCCCATTTCAGTGGCTACCCCGGATTTGCAGTGGGAAAGAAACGAGCAGTTCAACGTAGGATTGGATTTTGGCTTATTCAACAGAATCAACGGCAGTGTCGAATATTATACCCGCAATTCAAACGGATTGTTGTACAATAAAGACCTTCCCGTATCAGCACAGGTAGGAGAAGCAACCAGTATGAGAACCAATTTGGGCGATATCACCAACAGAGGCGTAGAAATCAGCATCAATGCCGACGCCATCAGGAATCAGGATTTCCAATGGAACATTAACGCTAATTTCACCACCCTGCACAACGAAGTGACCTATTTGCCCGGAGGCGCATACTCATATCAGAGCTGGCAGGCATGGTACAGAATTGAAGAAGGTCATTCGCTGTATTCCTTTTACTCGCCGCGTTATGCTGGTGTTGATCCTGCCAATGGCAACCTGCTCTTCTACGTGAAAGATGGAAACAACGGATGGAAAACGACCGACAAATGGAGCGATGTTACGCAAGACGATTTCGTGTGGTCGGGAAGCGCCCTGCCTACCGCCTTTGGTTCTATCACCAATTCATTTGCTTACAAAGGTTTGGATCTCTCGTTCATGTGGTACGCCTCATTAGGTTCAACCATGTTTGATTATGGATACTATGAGCGTACAACGCTTCGCGACGGTATCGGTCTCATACCCGATTTAGTGGAAGGTAAAGTTTGGCAAAAACCGGGCGACAACGCTTATTTCCCGGCATGGTCGAAAGCCGATTTTGGCATAACACGCCGTCCAACAGATATGTATCTGTTCAACACCTCTTTTCTCCGCCTGAGAAATGTTACTTTAGGATATACATTGCCTGAGAACTTTATCAAACGGCTGGGCATTTCCCGTCTGAGAGTTTATATTACCGGCGATAACTTGCTGACATTCAGCGAAACGACAAAAAATTACACCGACCCGGAAACAGGTATCAATGGTAACAACTACAATGGTAATGCCGATACCGACAGCGGTATTCAAGGTGCGAGAAGAGTATATATGTGCGGATTACAAGTTTCATTTTAAATATTGAAAAACATGAAAAATATTCATAAAATTTATAGCTTTTTATTCATAGTTTTGATGGCGCTGCCTTTCAGCAGTTGCACAGACGAACTGAATACCAATTCTTCTACCGATGTTTCGGACAAGGAGGTATTAACCTCTGTGTCAGGGTTAAACATGGTGTTACTTTCGGCATATCAGTATATCCTGATGGGTGACAGCAAAGAAGGCGCGCAGGGTCAGGCTGTTTACACCGGTATTCCGGGCTTGTGCCTGTATTATGACCTTAGCGGAGCCGATATTTTGTGCCATACCAATTATGGCGGATCTACTTGCGACAGTTATCAGTTTTCAACAAGACGAACAACTGCCGCAGAAAATGCCGTTAAAATTTGGCGTAACATGTATTTTGTCATCAACGAGGTCAATATCATTCTTAACGCTTTGCCTGACGCAAGCGGCAGTGACGCTGAAAAAGACATCATTGAAGGTCAGTGTAAAACATTGAGGGGTATTGCTTATTTCAATTTGATTTTCAACTATCAGCAAACCTACGCGATAGCGAAAAACAAAAGAGGCGTCATTTTGCGCACCTCTCCCAGCGACCCTGTTGATAAAGGGTTCTCTACGGTTGAGGAGATTTACACCCAAATTGTCAGCGACCTGACAGACGCCAAAACCTTGTTGAGCGGTTTTAACCGATCGGAAAAATGGCAGGTAAACGCCGATGTAACTTCCGGTTATTTGGCTCGCGTATATCAGGTAATGGGCAACTGGCAAGGCGCTCTGACTGAAGCGTCAGCCGTATATAGCCGCAACAGCGCCCTGATGACAAAAGATCAATGGTACAGTGGATTCCACGACATCGACATTCCAGAGGTTTTGTGGGCTATTGTCAATACCAACATCACCAACAACGGCGAAAATACATGGTTTTGCTATTGGTTCAATCAGGACCCCAGTTATGGTGAAACCATGCAGGGTGGACCCATCTATAATTTCCTCCAGTTACTGGTGGATGACAAGTATGTGCAATTGTTTGACGCTACCGACTATCGTGGCGCCAAATGTACGAAGACGTATGCAACAGGCGATCCTGAAACCAACCATGTCAGTAATGCCGATGAACAAGGCGTGATGTTTTGGCATCGCACACGATGTGCAATTGATAAGATCAACGATAAATGGGCATATAATAAATTCAAATTTATCGGCACCGGAGATGTGGGACAACACCAGTATATCAACTATCCCATTATGCGTGCTTCCGAAATGTTGTTGATTAAGGCTGAAGCAGAAGCAAATCTGGGACAGCCAACTGCTCTTGCAACACTGAATGGACTGCAAACCGCCCGTAATGCCACGCTTACCACCACAACCGACAAAAATCAGTTGCTGGAAGCGATTTATGTTGAAAGGCGAAAAGAATTGTTGGGTGAAGGCGTTACCGGTATGTACGATTTGCTTCGCTTGCAGAAGCCGCTCGTGCGTTACGGTGCATCAACGACCAATCCGGCCGGTCATTTTTCATGGGCGTTTCAAAGCATGGATGGCTACAACGGATCAGACGCTCAACCAACAGGACAAATTCCCTCCAACGACTATCGCTTCATCTGTCAGATACCGCAACTGGAATTTGCCAACAATAAAGCAGTCAATGAGCAAACCGAACAAAATCCGTTCAGCGGACAGTAATTTTTTTGGTGAAGGTTTCAAATGAAAAGGGGCGAAAAAATCGCCTC
>JAITTD010000286.1 GCA_031287245.1 Bacteroidales bacterium | reverse complement strand
CGCCCCAGTTTGATGTCCGCCAAACGACATCAACGCCGTTTCTGTACAGATAATTAGGCAAAATTTCATACAAATCGGACGTGCTTTTATGTTCCAAAATACATTTTACGCTCGCTGTGGTGTAGGTAGCATCCGATTCTATGTTAAATGCAAACAGATTTTGCGTTTGCGACAGCAGCGGGTTGGTGTTTTTTTCGTAACCGCAGAGTGAAAAATTTTGACTTCGCGCCGATTCGCCAATCACCAGCACCACAACGGCTTTTTCATTATCGGCGAGCATAGCATTGGGCAGCAAAATCTCTTTTTTGTTTTGTTGCCGCTGATGATTTTGATAACGCACCGTATTTACGGTATAAGACCACGGCATAAGCAGTCCGCCCAATTTCGTTGCCTGTTTGTCAATCCACAGCCAGTTGCCTGCATTGGCAAAAATCAAAACAAGCAGAAAAACTATTGTCAGTGAAGCAGTTGTAAAAAATCTTTTCCACGTTCCATTGATTATTTTTACCTTAAAAATACAGATGCAAGGAACAACGCCAAACAAAATAAAGTACAGCGCGAGTTTGAAAGACCAAAAGCCGCTTGCCTCGTCATAATTGGTGTTGAACACATTGCTAATCATACTTTCGTCTAAAATCACGTTGTAAGTATTGACGAAATAAACGGCAACGGCATTAACAGCAAACACCAACGCCAGCAACAACCGCCCGACAAATCGGAACAGAAAAAGTATCAGATAAAACACAAGAAAGTTTGCCGCCAGCATCATCACCACCAAACTGACGATGATGACAACACTGTTAAAACTCTGCCAGTCAACATTATCCGCCACGAAAGCAAAGCAGCGATAATGGAAAAACAATAAATTCGCCACACTCATCAACATAGCGAAACGGGTTAGTTTCAAGTCCTTTTTTAGTATAGAACGCAATAACTTTTTCATGTTTGCCAAAAATAAAATACGCACAAAAGTAGATAAAATTCTCTGATTTCCAAGCATCCAAAAATGAGCGTATCGCTACGCCTCTTCTGCTATGGCGGTCAGATAACTTCCGTAAGGATTGTTTTTGTATTCTGCTGCTAATGTCAGAAGTTGCGCTTTGTCAATAAATCCGCGCCGATAGGCTATTTCCTCAATGCACGACACTTTCAAGCCCTGCCGGTGCTCGATAGTGGAGATGTAATTGGAGGCTTGCAGCAAACTGTCGTGCGTGCCGGTATCCAACCATGCAAATCCTCGTCCTAACAGTTTGACGTTCAAACGATTTTCCTGCAAGTAGAGTTTGTTCAAATCGGTGATTTCCAATTCGCCGCGTGGCGAAGGTTTGAGCGATTTGGCTTTGGCTACCACATCATTGGAATAGAAATATAATCCGGTCACGGCGTAATTGGATTTCGGATGAGTCGGTTTTTCTTCCAAACTCAGCACCTTGCCATCTTTGTCAAATTCGGCAACACCGTAGCGCTCGGGGTCTTTCACATAATAGCCGAATACCACGGCGCCGTCCTGCAGGTTGGCTGTTTCCATCAGCAAGCGCCCAAATCCGTATCCGTAGAAAATATTATCGCCCAGCACAAGGCACACAGAATCGTTGCCTGTGAACTCATCGCCGAGTATGAACGCCTGCGCCAGTCCGTCGGGCGAGGGTTGCACTTTGTAGGACAGTTGCATTCCAATGTGAGAGCCGTTTCCAAGCAAATCTTCATACAGATGAATGTCTTTGGGCGTAGAAATGATGAGCACCTCCCTGATTCCAGCCAGCATCAACACCGACAGGGGGTAGTAAATCATCGGTTTGTCGTAAACCGGAATAATCTGCTTCGAGATACTCTTGGTAATCGGATAAAGCCGCGTTCCCGAACCGCCGGCAAGAATAATACCTTTCATATTGATTATATTTAGAAAATCGCTACAAATATATGCCAAATTTCTATATAAATGCAAAAATGGACATGAATTATTTTGCTGGCGGGTGGTTTTTCAAAGACATTGATGACTCGGAAATTCGAGCCGATGACTCAGAAATTCGAGCCGATGACTCAGAGATTTGAGCCGATGACTCAGAAATTCGAGCCGATGACTGCGGGGTTTTGTCCAGTTGAGGCATTAATACGGTCAATCCAGTCACCACATTCTGCAACCATATAATTCTGGCTTATTGCAGCATTAAAGTCGTCAAGCGCTCTTCTGCATAAGCGCAATGCGGTCGCAAAGCATCGCCTCGTCCATATAAGGCGTGGAAGCGGCTCACAGGATCAATCTGGCATGAAATTTGTGGTTAAATTGAATGTGCGAATCATCTAATTAAATATAAAATGATGGAAAAATTTGATGAAAAATTATACTTGGTTGACATGTATGAGGATGATTATTTTCCCAATTTTCTGGTGGATAAAATCAAAAACCTCCTAAAAGAGGCAGTTGAATATTTAGAATCTGGAGAGCATGATTTGGGAGATATTCAAAAAGTATTTGACAAGGCAATTATTGGGATAAATGATCTGGAAGAAGAGTTTGGTGAAAATGACAGTGAAATAGAAACAGCGGCAAGGGAATCCATAGGACAAACCGTCAGGGATATAATAAAACATTTCAATTTAAATGTTGACGATGAAACATTAATGCAGGAACGTGATTGGTAAAATATATCCCATCAAAAACACACTGAACAGTATATTTTTTTGATTTGTGGAGCTGACGGGAGTCGAACCCGTGTCCAAACAAGAAACAAATATGCTTTCTACATGCTTATCCGTTGATTGGTTTTCGAATGGAAGCCGGTCAACGACAGCCTACGTCCAT
>JAITTD010000258.1 GCA_031287245.1 Bacteroidales bacterium | reverse complement strand
AAAGTCTCTATGCGGCATAATCCTGCCGGCGGGAAGTTCGAAGGCTACTTCCGGCTGGTTGAAAGTTATCGGAACGAACACGACAGGTCTGTCATCGCACCCTACGTTCAGCAATATCTTTTCAATTGCTGAGAACTGGCTCACAAACCATTTGTCGCAGTCAATATTGGTAATCAGCACATAACTCTCCGCTTTGGGAACAATTACCAATCCGTCGCTTTCGCTGATGGTGGCGTTCAGGCGAACATCCTTCACGATCTTTCCGTCAAGAACTCGCGTCACATCGCAGGTTGCCCCATCCGTTGCTGTAACGGTACACAGGTAACTTTCGTAACCCGGTTTTTTTACGATTTCTCGTAACTTCATCGCACATTCTCTTTCCTTACCCATGAATTTGATCTCCTAATGTGATGTTTTGACGATACCCTGATGTCCCGAAACTGTAATCTACAGCCTCCGCCACAAACTTTTTACCGTTTCGTTCCGGACGATAACTGTCATTCAGTTGAACAATGTCGCCCTTGCGAACAAATGGAACGCCGAACGCTTTGAACGATCCTGTCATCCTGTCTGTTTTAAACTCTGCCAGCATCTTTTCTGCGTAAGCCCTCACACTTTCCTTGTCGGTGCACCAGGGGCAGAAAAACTGCCGTTGCTCCGTGCCTTCTCTGTCTCGCTCGTTTGCCATCGCAAATTCTACTATTTGCGTGTTGTCTCTCAATATGCTCACTGCCTTGATGCTCACTTTCACCTCATCCGAGCGGGTATAGGTCAGGTTGTCGCTAATCATATTCCTTTCCGGCGAAAAGGCGATTGCTTTCCGCTCTGCAAAGGGAACCG
This sequence comes from Bacteroidales bacterium, assembly GCA_031287245.1. Classification (GTDB taxonomy): domain Bacteria; phylum Bacteroidota; class Bacteroidia; order Bacteroidales; family UBA4181; genus JAIRLS01. The sequence continues at coordinate 2,244 of JAITTD010000258.1, read as the reverse complement.
TCAGCATAGTAGCATAGAACTTGCCATCCAGGAAAAATCCTTTCAGATAGGGATAAACCTTCATAATTTCATCCAACGCCCTGCTCATCGGCATATCCTCTACAATGTCCATACTGCCAAAACTCAGTTCGCCGGGTATTATCACCTCTATGGAGGGAGCATATCTGCTAAAAAAATCCTTTATGTTGAATTTTTCTATTTTCTCCGCTTTTACCGTAATGGTTTTCAAAAGCCGCATTTCATTTTCGCACCTCAGTACGATGGGAAATCCGTTTTCAACCTCGTTTAAATAACCTTTAAAAATCGTTTGGAGTCCGTGTTCTTTGTAACCGGCTTCGACGGTAATTTTGTCATCACGGGCGATAAAATTAGTAATCGGCTTTTGCTCCCATTCCATCTTGCGTGGTATGCGAACCTCTGCCGTATCGGTCAAGTTACGGCACGATGTTTTAACCTCTATGCTGTTCACATAGTCGAATGACACGGTTTTGCCCGCACTGTTTTCTATCGTTATCTTACATACCAACTTCAACATATCATTCTACTAAAAATTCATAACCCATATCACTGTCAAACGTAAGCACAAATGGCATCACGTTGAAATACATCGCGCTTTCCTGGTTGAAATCCGCGCTTCGGAATGCAAGCCTGCCAATTCCAAACAGGTCAAGATAGGGATTGGAACACATCAGTGTGCTTTCCTCGCTCAGTATCCTGCCCAGCAGTTCCAGCGTTTCGTAGGGAAATTTATCGCGTTCTGCAATCAGGCTGCCCGATATGCGCACTCCGTAATCCTTTGCCTGTATCAATTCTTTCACACTCCCCGCCCTGTTGACTAATTGTGTGGTTTTTATTTCGTTTTGCTTGCTTACGCTTATTTTAGCGTCAAAAAACTCTATCCGGGCGTCTCCGCTCTGCGTTTCGAGTATCACATTGTTGTCAATCTGCGAGCCTTCCGTCCGCAGTCTGTCGCGGTAATTGTCCGTTGGCTGAACATCAATGCCTGGCAAGGAGGTCAAGGCGGTTGCATAAAGCCCTCGCCTTATTGCTCCCGATGCTGCCGTTACACCCATTTGCAACGCTTGATTAGTCGCGTTCGCTCCGATGTAACGCGTCTCCTTGTTGAAGTATATATTGATTGTACTCATGTTGCGGCATAGTTTACATCGTTCAAAATCATTTGAAGCGCTTGACTCAACCGAAACATAAAATCTCCTGCCGTTTCGGGATTATCGCCACTTCCCGCGAAGTGGTTATCCACCTGTTTTATCAACCCGTCGTTGACAGTGATATTGAAATTCTTCACTGTCTTACCGCCTGCGTTGATGCTTTCGGATGCCGTGGACAGGTTGTTGGACAGGTCTGTATTGTTGTTGTTGACGGTCTGTGTGGTGTTGTCATTGATGCCTAATTGCGCTTTCAGTTTGTCGGTAGTGCTTTTCAGTGTCACCTTCTTATCCCATTTAAGATCCACCTTTTCCCAACTTTTAAATGCCGCTTTTTGGTATTCTATTACTTTTTTGGCGCCATCCACGATAGCCTTTTTCCGGGCTTCCACATCAGCATTGATTTGGGCTATCATGTTTTTATTTTCGGAACTGTCGCCAATTCCTACCGCCTCCTTAAACTTATACCACCCTATCTTTATTTTATCAATTGCTATCATGATGCCGTTCACCATCGAGGTAAACAGATGTTTTATGATTTCAACAAAGCCCTTGGTAATATTGGTAATAAACCCAACTATAGCCTCCCACAATGTTCCCCATCCTTTTATCTTAATCGCCAAAAAGGCAATAACGGCAATAAGGGCTATTATTCCGGCAACTATCCATGTAACAGGACATGCCCACAAAGCAAGATTTAGAAACCCTTGCACGCCCACCCACACCTTGGTTGCCGTTGCGCAAATACCCGCCCACAATGCCTGCATTTTTTGCGCATTGGTTACGAAAGCAATTGCATTTCCAAACATTGTAAACAACGGAATAATGTTTGCTATCTCGCCTGCCATAGATCCAATTTCAGCAACGTATGCTGTCATCCCTCCCGTCGCTTGGAAAATTCCAATCTTAAAATTGTCAATAGAGGCTTTCATCTTGGCTATTTTTCCCTGAGTGGTTTCCGCACCTGCCGCTGCCCCATTAAAAAACTGTCCACCCTCTTCCGTTGCCCATTGGAACGCCTGCGCCACCATTTCTGCTGAAATGGCTCCCTTTCCCATTTGTTCTTTCAGTTCTCCAA
>JAITTD010000226.1 GCA_031287245.1 Bacteroidales bacterium | reverse complement strand
ATCTTAATAAGCACACAAAACTATATCCTACGCTTTCCCTCGTCCATGATAGGAAAACAGGTATAATAATTAAAATTATACTAACTATGTATATCCACCAACTTATAGAATTTCCAATTCGATAAAAAATACCAACATTCTTACTTCGTGCAGCCATTCTAAAGTATATCCAACATAACGTAATCATACACAACGGTATAACCACAAAAAAGATATACGATAAATATTTTTTCCAAAGATATTTTTTCTTAATCTTCAATTTAATAGAACAATCCTTCTTTAATATTTCTTTTAGCCAAAGAACCTCATATCTATATTGTTTGTTAAAATACAGCCCAATAAATGATGTATCCTCGGACGTCTTTTCAGCAATACGATCAATTAAATGATATAAGTCTTTCTTATTTCTAATTTTTTTTATTGAGCATCTTATTATTGAGCATCTTTCGTTGGAAAATTCTTTTGCGATACATCATTTACCGCTTAAAACGCTCCGGAAATTTGTAGCCACAAATAAGACATTCTTCTATGTCAACCATTGTAATTTTTTCTGAAAATTGTGCTGCAATTCCTGAACTAGAACCCACAGGCCAATATTGTTGTTCGGTTTTTATTTTTTTTATCGAGAAACACCGAGGACAACGCTCTTTTTTATCAGAATATACTATATCTTGAACTTCCTTTACCAGTTGTTCTACCTTTTGGTCGTCTATTCCCTTTGACTTTAAAAAATCGTCTATAATCTTCTGAGAATGTCATATTTGTAAAAATAAAAATTTGCCAGTTCAGAATCGGATAGCGTTTTTAAAAAGTCTACTATTTTTTGGTTTCTTTGCATGATGATTTATTTTACCCTAAATTATTGTATCATACCATTTTAAAGCAGGTTCACCATCAGGGTCGCCTGCATAACCCGTTGTTATTATCTTTCCCCAATCAAATAATCATTCAGCGGATTAAGACGTTCGGCGCTCATGATAATCAATTTTGATTCTGCAAAGTTAGCATTATTTTTTGAATAAATCATCAAAAATAAGGCTTGTATTTTTTTATGAATATCTCTTTTAACGGATGTGGTTCGAAAATGTTTTTGTAATTTTGCAAAAATATTCATTATGTTCACATCGGATACTTATCAGCGCAGGCGCGAAGCATTGCGCAAAGCAACGGGTTCAGGGGCAGCGCTTTTCATTGGCAACAGTGAATCGCCGTTCAATTACCCTTCCAATTGCTATCATTTCAGACAAGATAGTACGTTTTTATACTTCTTTGGGCTTAATGAGCCTGATTTGGCAGCTGTTATTGATTTTGACGAAGGCAGGGAATACCTTTTCGGGAACGACACCACCATGGACGACATTATCTGGATGGGTGAACAGCCGTCCGTTGCCTCCAAAGCGGCTTCTGCTGGCGTAAAAGAATCGTTACCCTACGCTGAACTCATCACAGTGCTGGGAAAAATAAAAAAATCGGGACGTACCATCCATTATTTGCCGCCTTACCGTGGCGAAACCAAGATTGAACTGCACCGTTTATTGAACATTCAGCCCATAGAACAGACTGAAAAAGCATCTGCAAGCCTCATTAAGGCGGTCGTTTCGCTGAGGTCGGTGAAAGAAGCACAGGAGATAGCCCAGATAGAACAGGCTATCGGCACCACCTGCCTTATGCACACTTATGTGATGCAACATGCACGCACCGGAATGGTGGAACACGAATTGTCCTCTGCCATCGAAGGTATTGCGCTGGCAGGCGGGGGCACGCTAAGTTTTCCTGTCATCCTGAGTATAAACGGACAGACTTTGCACAATCACTACCATGGCAACACCCTTCAAAACGGGAAATTGCTACTAACCGACGCTGGAGCAGAAACAAGCATGGGCTATGCAGGCGATATCACCCGCACTATCCCTGTGAACGGGCGGTTTGACGAACGGCAAAAAACAATTTACGAAATAGTGCTGAAAGCCAACCACAAAGTCATTGAAATCGCCAAGCCCGACATACCTTTCCGGGACGTGCACGTGGAAGTGGCGCGTGTAATAGCCGAAGGACTGATACAGGCAGGCTTGATGCGAGGTAATACGGACGACGCTGTGGCTGCAGGCGCACATTATCTGTTCTATCCGCACGGTACAGGGCACATGATGGGCTTGGACGTGCACGATATGGAGAATCTCGGCGAACAATACGTTGGCTATGGCGACGATATTGAGCGCAGCAAACAGTTCGGACTGTCGAACCTGCGCATGGGACGCAGACTCAAAGAAGGCTTCGTGGTGACCGACGAGCCGGGCATCTATTTCATCCCCGCGCTGATAGACCAATGGGAAGCAGAGGGCAAATTCAAAGAATTTATCAACTACGCCGCCCTCCAATCGTTCCGCGATTTCGGTGGCATCCGCATTGAAGACGACATTTTAATCACGCCGACCGGTTGCCGCGTGTTGGGCAAGCCGATTCCGAAAACTGTCGGTGAGATAGAACAATTTATGACAAAATAAACCAACCAGATTTTACGCAAGTTGGGAATCTCATTTTAGCAAACATGATAGATTTAAGCAATATCACCAGTTTTTTATTTGATTTCGATGGCGTGATTGCCGACACCGAAAACGGTCGCTACGAGGCTTATCAGGAAATTTTTGCACACGAAGGCTACGATTTAAGCAGCCGCGTCAGTGTGCAGGATTTGGTAGGGCTTACCGGCGACGGGTTTATCAGCAAATTCTTTCCCGAAATTCCCGCCGACAAAGCAAAAGAAATGGTACATTACCGGCAAACGTACTATATGAATCATCTCGACCGGTTTTGCAGACCGTTTCCCGGAATGAAGAATACCATTCGGGAAATCAAAGAAAAGGGCTATTTTTTGGCGCTTACAACGGCTAATACCACCCGAGCCGCCCAAAGTCTGATTGAGCAAATGGAGGTGGCTGAATATTTCGACGCCATCTGCGGACGCGAAATATGCGTGAATCCTGTCACCAGGGAGAAGGATTACAGCATTGTGCCGCGACATCTCAACAAAATGATTGCCGAATGTGTGGTGGTGGAAGATTCGCCGGTAGGCGTAGCAGGCGCTAAACGGGCTGGGTTCCGCTGCATTGCGTTTGAACATTTCAAAAACCCCTTCATCAGCGAAATGGCGGACGTCATTGTACACAATTACAGAGAATTTAGAGCGGTTTTGGGGTTGATGCCGTGAGTTAGGCAGGCAATTTAACTGTGAAACTGAAAGTTGAGCCTGTTGCCGGCGTGGATTCTACGGTGATGGAACCGCCCATCAGGTGCACCAATTCTTCTGCAAGCGATAAGCCGATGCCTACTCCTCTGTATGATTGATCGTCATGTTTCCAAAAACGAGTGCATACCAACTCTTTGTCGGATTCGGCAATGCCTATGCCGGTGTCTTCCACCGAAAAATGGAGGAAATCGTGGGCTTTATCCATTCGGCATCTTACCATGACATATCCTTTTCGGGTAAATTTGACAGCATTGTCCGTCAAATGTAATAATACTTGCTCAATTTGCCATCCATCCACTGTCAATGTGTGCATATCCGGTGGAAGCAGGTTTATCACAATCATTTCCAATTGTGTCTTTCTGTTATATTGAATCAGTTTTTGTGTTTCCTGTCTCACGTTTTCCAGAAGTACATCCATATTGGTCTGAACCGGTATGATTTCCAATAATTTGGATTCTATCTTGGACAGGGTCACGATGTCGGTGATCATGGTGAGCAATTGACGGGCATTGGCATTGATCAGGTTCACCATTTCCTCTTGCCTGTCTGCCATATTCGGATGGTTGATAAATTGGAGAAAACCGAGGATGGCATTCAGCGGGGTGCGTATTTCATGCGACATATTGGCAAGAAATGCTGCTTTCAACTTGTCCGACTCTTGCGCTTTGATCAACGCTTTCCATAACTCTGCTGTTTTTTCCTGCACCATTTCTTCCAACTTGTTTTTGTGGCGTTCAAGTTCCGTCTGTGTGCTGAAAAGTTCCTCATTGGTACTCTGCAGTTCTTCGTTGGTAGCAAACAGTTCTTCATTGTATGTGGACAACTCTTCCTTGTGTTCTTGCAGAATATCGTTGGCTTTCTTCTTCTCGCGGGCATTTTTCCAACTGATATACGCAAGCGCAAGGGCAAACAGCAAGATGCATAATGTCAGCAGGATTATCCGGCGTTGGCTGTGCAGTTTATGTTCATTGACAGCCAGTTGTGTTTGAATTTCGTTTTCTTTTTGCTGATATTCCAACTGTGACACCAGATTGGCTATTCGTTGAGAATCATTCATGTCGGAGATGGAATCAGCCAGCAAATGGTACTTTCTGATATATTGGAAGGCTTTGGCAAACTGCCCGAGTTTTTCGTAATTATCGGCTGTCAGTTTTGCCACATCGCGAGACATGGTAAGATAATGACATTCCTCCGCCTTGTCGTAAGCAATTTTACAGTAAGTCAGAGACGTTTGATAATCTTTTGCGGTTTGATAACACTGCGCCAGCCGATAGCCAGCATCAGCCTGTACCCGATTATTTTCGGTAGTAAAAGAAACCTTGTATGCCTCCCGTGCGTGCACAAATGCGGAGTCGGGAAGGTGATATTCCAGGTAACGCGCGGCTATGCTGCTGTGCACTCGCGCTATACGCCTGAGATAGCCTTCTTTGTTCGCCACATCCAATGCCTTGTAGTGATATTCAAAAGCCAGCACAGGATTGTGAAGATTAAAATACAAATCTGCCAATATCTGATATTTATTGGTAAGGCTATATCTATCTCTGCCATAACGATAATATTCAGCACTGTCATTGGGAAGGGCAAGCAAGTTGTGAAGAAACTTTTCGGCAGTTTTAGTATCGCCTCTGAGAGAGAAAAACCTGATCAAACGCAGATATGACAAAGAAAGGAGAAGGGGCGATTTCGTTTTTTCCGCATAACTGAGATGCTTCAACAGCCATTCCAATTGTTGGTCAAATAAGCCCAAATCCCTGCATATTTCCCCCAGAGTATGGAAAATTTCCAGCATAGATACGGTATCCTTTACGGATTCAAAGGTTTTCAACGCTTCCATGCAGGCTGAACGCGCTTTTTCCAAGTCGCCAAGGTATTGATATGCGAGCGCTTCGGAACTTCGGATTTTAGCGGTCATCACCGAATCGTTGCAGGCTATGGATATGAGTTTGATATGGTCGTAGCAGAGAATGGCTTCTTTATAGTGTCCCAAACTCGTATGAAGACCGGCAATCTGAAAGGTTGCTGCTACTTCGTCCTGCGTGTTGAGTTGCGCTTTTGTTAAAAAATCTTTCGCTTTGAGAGCATAAAGCAATGCCTGTTTTAATTTATCGCTATTGCGTCGGGCAGTAGCGATATACCGGCAAGCTTGGGAAATGTTGACCGAATCGCTTGTTTTTCCTGCCAGTGCGAGTGCAAACTCGGCAAATGACGCTCGCTGTTCTTCCGACTGTGTTGTCTCGCACAGTTCAAAATACAAACGAATCTTTTCTGCATCATTTGTTGCAGATTTCAATTGCTTCTGCAGTGTTGTGATAGTTGGTCTCTCTGCTGAAATATTCGCACAAACCAATAATAATCCCATCAGAACGGCTGTCTTCAGGATTGCTTTCCGAAAAATAGAACTGGTTTCCATGATAATGCTGTTTACGTACATTAATATATACGTAAAATACGATTTTTTGTTGTATTTAAATGATGATTTTTTGAAATTTTTCCGTATTTGTGCACAAAAGTCAGCGACCCGGAGCGCGACATTCCCCCCGGATTGATACCGGCAACGCCTTCCGGCACAGATGCTCCCAACCGGCTGAAATAATCCATCCACAAAAGGTTGGTTTTCCCCGTCAACGGGTCAATATAAGTCATCGGTTGCAGGCGAAAAATGGCAGTATCTTTTGTCGCTTGCTGCACGGCTTCATACAGCAATTCGGAACAATAATATTTGCCGTTGTCGGGAAGAAATTCATCGTCGTAAGGCTTGCCAATATTGGCTTTCACCGCCTCAACAATGGCGGGGACTGTTTTTCGGTACTGTCGGGTGAGGCGCATCTGCAAGACTTTCGGATTGCCGTCTGCGTCCTTGCTTCTGTCCATAAATTCGGACAGCGGCGTCTGCACCACTTTGTCGCTAATCGCTTCCAGCACGCACCAACTGCCGTTTTCTTCAACCAGCATCCCCACGTGCGAGAAATTGTAGCCTTCGTAACCGTCCGTTACGTTCTCAATGGCAGTGCACAGTGGGCAATCGATGTCCTGAAAAAGAAAATCGCCGCTACGAAGCGCCGACCGGTGGCAGGACGACAGGATTGCTAACCAACAGAATAAAACCGATTTGTTGCGAAACTTGACAATGAATATCATGTTGCAAAGATAGCATTTTTTTGGATGGGAAAAAACATTTATATTTGCAGAAAAATACAGGCTTGGGAAAGTGTCCACAAGAAACGAAATACAGTCATCAACCATCTAATTCATTGATTCAATGAAGAAAATTTTTATCTTGTTATTGATTGTCACCATGGGTATTGCCCATGTACGAGCGCAGGAAACAGATCCTGTGAATGTTCGCTTGGAAAAAATAGAGAAAATAACATCCAAACTGCCTGCTGTATCCGGTCTCATCAATCTGCGCTACCGGTATGACGATGCCACGGGCAACAACAGCATGGATATTCGCAGGGCGCGTCTCAATTTCGCTGGCAACATCTCATCAAAGGTGGAATATCGGCTGCAACTTGAATTTGCCGGCTCGCCCAAGGTGCTTGACGCTACTGTCAAGTGGAAAATCAACCCTTTCATCCAATTGCTTGTCGGGCAGTTCCACACCCCGTTCTCGCTCGAAAATCAATACTCCCCTCAAAAAGCCGAATCCATAGAATACTCTTTGGTGGTCAGCCACCTGAGCGGATATTCCGACGAAGTGTCGGGCATATCAGCCTCCGGACGTGATTTGGGCATACAATTGGCAGGCGGGTTCTTCCAAAGGGAAGGCTACTCCCTGATTGATTATGCCATTGGGCTTTTCAACGGCAACGGAATCAATACAACAGACAACAACAAGTCAAAGGATTTTTCGGGAATGCTGTCTGTCCATCCCGTTCAACCGCTGACCATCGCCGTTTTTCACTACAACGGTGCTACCGGATCGCAAAATTCGGAACACCAGCGTGTCAGAACCGGCGCCGGCATACGGTATGACAACAACAGGTACCTTTTCAGAGCGGAATACATTCAGGGCATTTCAACCGACCCGGCAGGAAACGATTGGGACAGCGAAGGCTTTTACGTACTGGCAGGCTATTGTTTTGCCCAAAAAGTGCAGCCCATCGTGAAATACGATTACTGGCACAAAGACAAAACCGACCACAACAATCTCAAACAAGAGTATTTAGTGGGAATCAGTTACACCCCCGTGAAACATCTCCGGCTGCAGGTGAACTATGCCTTTCGACAAAACATCGGGATGAACAACAGCAGTTATATGGGAGTTCAGATGTGTGGAAATTTTTAAAGGAGGTAGAGACGGTGCGCACACCGTCTCTACAATCGGTTAATCGTCAATTTCCCGAATATTTCCTTTGCTGTCAAATTCCAAATCCAAGCCATTGGACAAATCGACATCGTA
>JAITTD010000205.1 GCA_031287245.1 Bacteroidales bacterium | reverse complement strand
GTTGGATTATGATAAACTGTCGCCGGAAGAGAAACGCCGTTACGACAAAGAGCGCGACAGAGTGAAGAGTTGGGATAATGTACTTAAAAGCGCTGATTTGGAGATAGCAGCACACAAAGACGAAATTGAAAAACAAGCCAAAGCCCTTTCTGAAAAGGATAAAGTTCTTTTTGAAAAGGATAAAGCCCTTGCCATAGAAAAAGAGCGATCCGAGAAAGCGGAAGCAGAAAAAGAAAAAGCCATGGCTGAAATCGCCGAATTAAAACGTCTTTTAGCAAAAAAGTAGTCATACCTGTCTGTGTGCACTTGTTACCAAATACAGGTTTCCTGTGCCCAATTTCTCAGGCATAGCCCCCACGTATTCGCAAGCGAAATCTTTTTTCACCCGTTCAAAAGTTGTATCTGAAATCTGGATTTTACCTTTCGGACACATCGATTCGATGCGTGCCGCCAGATTGACGGTTGTGCCCCAAATATCGTAAGTCAACTGTGTTTTGCCCAAAAATCCCGCATAGACCTCGCCGGTATGGATGCCAAAACGAACAGACCACAAATCGGGATTTTGCTCGCGAAGCCGGCGAAGATGCTGCTGCACTTCCAATGCAGCGCGGACGACATCGGAAGGAGTGGACGGGTGAGCTGTCGAAATGCCCCCCGCGCACATATAGGCGTCGCCGATGGTTTTAATTTTGCGCAAATGAAAACGCTCCGCCACCTCGTCGAAACAGGAAAAAAACTCATCCAAAGCAAGTAACATCTGATCCGGAGATTTTTTGCGAGAGTAATCGTAAAACTCATCAATGTCGGAAAACATCACTGTGACGTTTTCAATTTTCTGAATGTCCACTTATTTAATTAATTGATCATCAATAAACAGTAAAATATTTTAACGAACAAAATTATTACTTTTAAAATTTATTGCAAATAATAAGATAGAAATAAACAAAAAAAGTTTTATATTTGTGCGAAATATCAAGTTTAGTTAACCGGATAAAAACGGTCAAAGATATTGTTTTTTATTATTTTATTCATCAACCAGATATAAAAATATCTATGGAAAATCAATCTAAACCTATTTTGATCCCAACAGATTTTTCTGTTGTAACTCGGTATGCGATTACATTGGCAGCGCCCTTAGCCAAAAAACTCGATACGGGTATTGTGTTGGTACACATTGTAAAAAAAACGGCTGACATTTTGGATGCTACCTCCAAAGTGCTTCACGAAGCAGAGAGTTTCTCCAAAGAATATGGAGTTAGCGTGAGTGGAATCGTCCGTAAAGGCTCTATTTTCTCTACCATCGGCGAAACAGTGAAGGAGTTGGATGTCCGGTTCGTACTGTTGGGCACGCACGGCATCAAAGGGATGCAGAAAGTGACCGGAGCATGGGCGTTGAAGGTAGTAGTATCTTCCGATGTGCCGATTCTCGTAGTGCAGGGAAATACGACAGGCGAAATTAAGCGAATCGTCTTCCCTGTGGACTATAAGAAAGAAACGAAGGAGAAAATCGGCTGGACACTCTATTTCGCCAGATTATTCGATTCTCAGGTGTATCTTTTGAGAGAAAAACTGTCGAAAGACAAGAAAAAAGAACAGAACGTGCGTTCCAATTTAGTATTTGTCGAAAAATATTTGAACTCGAAGAAGGTATTTTTTCAGGTGGAAGTTGCCGAAGGGAAAAAGTCATTAACAGCGGAAACCTTGGATTATGCGGAAAAAACAGGCGCCGATCTGATTGTGATTACCACCACCAAAGAAATTTCGTTCACCGACTATCTGTTTGGAGCGGCTGAGGAAGAAGGGCTCCTCTCCAACCATGCTCAAATTCCGGTGTTGTGCGTCAATCCGCGCAAAGCGAAACTTTCGGGCGGATTTAGCGCAATGGGCGCTTGATGCAAGCATTGCTGACCTTGAATCTTGCGGTATGTCTTATGTCATACCGTGTATTTCTGTTGTCTGATTTAAAACCATTGAAATAATGAAAACAGTAAATTTATGTTGGTGTATGGCGCTGGTGATGGCGTCCTGTGCCCCAAAGCAACCCACGATAAGCCAAATAGAATGGGGGAGGGTTGAATCGAAAACTGTGAATCTGTACACACTTGCCAATTCCAACGGACTGTCCGTTGATATTACCAATTATGGCGGTATTGTGGTGGCTTTTCGTGTGCCCGACCGCAACGGCGAGCAGGCAAATATAGTGCTTGGATTGGGCAACTTGGACGATTATCTCGCAGGACATCCCTGTTTGGGCTGTATCGTAGGGCGCTATGCCAATCGGATAGCCGGAGCATGCTTTACACTCAACGGTGTGGAGTATTCCTTAGTCGCCAACACCGGCAAAAACCATATTCACGGCGGAGTTAAGCAGCGTTTAGACCTGAAAGTGTGGGATGCAAGCGCTTCCAATGATGAAAACTCGGCAACGCTGACGCTGCACTGCACATCGGCAGATATGGAAGAAGGCTATCCGGGAAATTTGGATGTGGAAGTAAAGTACGTGCTCAACAATGACAACGAACTGCAAATTCACTACACCGCAACAACAGATAAACCGACTGTGCTGAACCTTACCAACCACAGTTATTTCAATCTTACCGGATGCAGGGAAAATGTGCTGGGACATCAGGTGATGGTTTATGCTGACGAATATACGCCTGTGGATGAGGAAAATATCCCTACAGGAGAGATTCTTCCCGTGGATGGTACGCCTTTCGACCTGCGCCGGTGGACAACCATTGGCGACTGCATCAAGGCGCTGCCCAGGGGGTATGACAATAACTACTGTCTGAAAACGCAGTCTGCCCAACCGACGCTGGTTGCCGAACTTTACGATCCTCAAAGCGGACGACTGTTGCAAACCAGCACCACCGAGCCGGGCATTCAGTTCTACACTTCCGTGAATCTCAACGGAAGCAAAAAGAACGAGAATGGCATCGCGATGACCTCTTTCATGGGCGCCTGTTTCGAGGCGCAGCACTACCCCGATTCGCCCAACCATCCGAATTTCCCTTCTACGACGCTGAATCCGGGCGATACCTACCGGCAAACCACCATTTACAAAGCAGGAATAAAATGACGGCGCATCGTTCGGGATTTGTCAATATCATCGGCAACCCCAATGTGGGGAAGTCAACGCTGATGAATGCGCTCACAGGCGAGCGCCTGTCGGTGGTGACAGCCAAGGCGCAAACCACGCGACACCGCATCATGGGCATCATCAATGGCAACGATTACCAAATCGTTTTTTCCGACACGCCCGGCATCATACAGCCCAAGTATAAGATGCAGAAAGGCATGATGGAGTTTGTGCACACCTCGCTCACCGATGCCGATGTGATGATATACGTGACCGACGTGGTGGAAACGCCGGACAAAAATCGCGAATACCTTGATAAAGTAGCCCAAATGGAAACGCCGGTGTTGCTTGTAATCAACAAAATAGACCTTACCACGCAGGAAAAACTGATAGCGCTGAACGATACATGGAAAACCCTGTTGCCGAAAGCGGACGTGATACCTGTTTCCGCCAGAGAGAAGTTTAATCTGGATGCTGTCAATAAGGCTATTGCCGAATTGCTGCCTGAGGGACCCGCCTATTTCCCGAAAGACGAGATAAGCGACAAGCCCGACCGTTTCTTCGCCTCGGAAATACTGCGAGGTAAGATTTTTGAAAACTATCAGAAGGAGATACCTTATTGCTCGGAAGTGGTGATTGAGACCTTCAAAGAAGAGCAGGACATTATCCGCATCCACAGCCTGATTTACGTGGAGCGCGACACGCAAAAGTCCATCTTGATTGGCAAAAAGGGCGCAGCGTTGAAAAAAACCGCCACCGAAGCCCGAAGAGAAATGGAAGTCTTCTTTGCCAAAAAAGTATATCTCGAAACTTTTATCAAAGTGCGCAAAGACTGGCGCAACAATGAAAACTGGTTGCGAAATTCAGGGTTTGAAGTTTGAAGTTTCGAGTTTGAAGTTTAAAGTTTAAAGTTTCGGGTTTAAAGTTTCGAGTTCCAAACCAGAAACCAGAAACCAGATTTTTCCCCAGTCCCGCAGGGACAACACTTTGCCGTCTTTTTGTGCCGTCCCTGCGGGACTTGGGCGCAGAGGATATCCTGTTTCCTGTCCGTAGATTAAAATCTACGGTTAATAAAGTGCCGTCCCTGCGGGACTTGAAGAAGTTTTGGGTTTAAAGTTTAAAGTTTCGGGTTTAAAGTTTCGAGTTCCAAACCCGAAACC
>JAITTD010000155.1 GCA_031287245.1 Bacteroidales bacterium | reverse complement strand
ACATTTTGCTTGTAGGTATTGGCACGAGCGGCAAGCGCCAAGCGCAAACCCACGTCTTGCTTATTCTTGGGGTGAATATCTTTTGCTTCACCGATGTCTATTGCCACCGCCATTCCGGTATTCTCCAAGGTCAAGGTATGCAGCTGTGCATCACGCAATTCCGCCCACGCCGATTCGACCGGCTGAGGCTGTTCGTCCATATAGTTCGCCAACTGCACGAAATAGAAAGGAATATTCTTCCCGAAGGTCTTGCGCCAATCCTGAATCATCAGCGGAAAGAGGGTTCGATACTGTTCGGCACGCTCCACATTCGCCTCGCCCTGATACCAGATTGCCCCCTGAATCGCATACGGAGCAATGGGACGAATCATCGCATTATGCAGCACGGTAGGACGATTAGGGTTGTCAAAGGGAGAAACAGGCGCTTTTGCCAATTGCCCCTTATCAGCAATTGCTTTGTATTTCCATTCATTTGCTAAAGAAATAGATGACTGCTTTTTAGCGGCAAGAGCCAACGATAAGAATGAAGGATCGCCATGAAAGCCGCCCTCTCCGCCATAGTCAATCACGTGAACAGCGATAACCGCTTTGCCTGCTTTTACCAACCTGGCAGGTATCCTGTAACTGCGGTCGCTGTTGTAACCGAACGTTTCACCTATTTTCTCGCCATTGAACCAGGTCATATCGTTATCGTCAATCATACCCAGATTTAATTGCAAGTCTTTGCCTGCCCAAGCCGCAGGAATATCCACCGTTTTGCGGAACAATACAAGCCCGTCGAACCCGTCCATGCCTTTCTCTTCCCAAATGCCGGGAAGAAGCATCGTTTGCCAGTCGTTATCATTGAACGTCGGACTTTCCCAATTCTTGTTGCTACCAAAAGTTGCGCTAAGAACAGTTTCATTCCACGCCTCCATTTGCTGTGTATAGCGTTTTTGCGCCTCCGCGTCCGAATATGCGGTGACCTCTTTTGCCTTTGCGCTGAAATCAGGCATAAAGTCTAAGGATTCTCCGCTTGTCCACGCTTCCGCAACGGTTCCGCCCCACGCAGCGTTTATCAAGCCAATGGGGACATTCAAGTTCTCGTACAAGTTGCGACCAAAGAAATAAGCCACCGCCGAAAATTCGGGGATAGTAGCCGGAGAGCAGACTTGCCAGCCTTGGCCGGTGCCCTTCAAATCATCCAACGGTTGATTGCTTGCCACTTTATCGACCTGAAGCAGACGTATTTGCGGATAATCGGCAGCCGCAATCTCTTGCTCATAATTATTCACTTTAGTCCAACCCCAACCTGCCACAGGCATATCCATATTCGACTGTCCCGAACATATCCACACTTCGCCGATGAGTATATTCTTGAGCGTAACGGCTTTCCCGTCGGAAATCGTAATCGTATAAGGCGTGCTGCCTCCCACAGGCGTTTGCACATTCACTCGCCATTTGCCGGCTTGGTCGGCGCGCACCTTATGGGTTTTCTTGTCCCAAGACGTAATAATTGTTACCTCTTGGTTCGGTGTAGCCAAGCCCCAGATAGGGGCTTGGGTTTGCTGTTGCAAAACAAGATTATCGGTAAATACTTTCGGCATCGTAATACGTGCAGCCGAAGGGTTTATGCCGGCCAACAGGCATAAACCAATAAGAAGAACTTTAGTAACAGGTGTTTTCATTGTATGGATTTTTCTTTAAAGAGATAGATAGTTGCTATCGTCTTGCCGGATGTGTATGCCGTTTATTCATCAATATATAAAAGTTCGTCTAAATTATCTACTTCAGGTGTTGCTCTGGTCATCACTCCAACTTTTAGCAAATTACCGGGTGCATCGGCGAAATACTTCAGGGTGAATTGATGAAAACCGGGTTCCAAAGCAATATAACCATTCACACGAGTGGCTGAATGCGTACTGTCGTTATTGACAATTAATTTGTTATCTATAAACAATTTAGAACCATCGTCCGACTTTGTATAAAAATAGTAAACATCTTTTTTCGGTATTTTTATTAAAGCATTGTACGTAAAGCCATAATATCTATCCACCTTTGCCTCGCTAACAGCGATAGTGGATGCAACCCCGCTTTTTATCGGATTGGCAGCGCTTAACTCATCTACCGACTTAAAACTTCCTTCATAATAGGAATACCGAACTCCTTTTTTATCCGATTGTTTGTTAATTGCGGGCGTAAAAGTGATGTCTTCATCTGCGAACAATTCAATACCGGCCGGATAGAGATAGTGATTTTCTACTTTTTCCGGAGTACGTATCCAAGTTGAGAAAACAGGATGACCTTCGGTGAGTTCTATAATTCGAGACCCCATATTCTTGACATGTGCGCAACGTCCGTAAGCCAAAGCAACCGAACCAAAAATACCAATAAAATCATTCGTGTGGTCATGTCCGCAAAATGTACCCATCACATCACCCATTTCTATCATCGATGCCAACATACCGGTATTGAGAATACCGGGGCAGGTCGGCTCCTCATAAGCGCCTGTAAAAGTGATGTTATTGATTACAGCATCATATTCTACCAATGGGATATGAAAAAATGCCAATGCAGGTAATGGTTGATTGTTATTGGCAGCAGTAAAAGCCCGGCTTGTTTTACGATACCATTCTATTTGGTCGCGATGAAACCAGTCGTAGTAACCTAAATTGTCGTCGTCACAATAATCATTTGAATCCATGCAGTACAATACGGCTGCCGTTTTATCCGAATTGGAAGCCTTTACAGGCAATGCATACGTACCAATACCATATAGTTCTTCGGGACCTTTTTCGCCGATAAAATAGGGTGAGGTTGCCAATAAATCGTATATGGAGTCGCCTTCCCAGTTTTCCCTGTCATGGTTACCCAAAACGACGGCATAAGGTATCTTTTCGTCGTCGAATATCTTCATAATATCCTCCCAACTTTCTTTAGCCGGCTTGCCTGTAACAATATCACCGGTAAGCACAGCCACATCCGGTTTTTCTGTTTGCAGGACATAACGCATGGTTGATTCCATAACAGGGGTGTTTGCATTTCCATGTACCCAATGCGGGTCGGTAAATTGAGCCACTTTAAATTTTCCGTTCTCATGGAACTTTAACGCTATCTTTGTTGCATTGTGGGTTGGTGCAGTGTTTTGTTGACAAGCTGCGAAGCCTAAAACAATAATGAGAAACAAGGCAATAGCCCCACTTCTTGTTGTGAATCTATTTTTCATCAATCTTTGTTTTTTAATGTCATATATTTATAAATGATTTATTCCGGTAAATACAACCATTCTTCCGGAAAAGTTGTTTCGGCAACACTTTTGCCTAATAAACCTGCTTCCAACTTTTGTCCCATGTAGTCTTCAAAATAGAGCAGACGCAAATCATGGAAACCGGCTTCCAGGCTTACCGCTGTCCCGGTTACTCGTTTTGTGCTGTGCGAACCGTCGTTGTCCACCACTAACTTACCGTCGATATACAGTTTGGAACCGTCGTCCGAATAGGTATGGAAATAATAGATGCTCTTTTCCGGTATCTTAATCAGCGTGTGAAATTCGTATCCGAATTGGTCTTCCGAAGCTGCGTCTTTAATGGAGAAATTGTTCTGCGTTCCCTGTTTGACCATTTTGGCTTTAGCCAACTCATCTACCGACTTGAATTTTCCTTCATAATACTTGTAAGCAACGCCCTGTTTACTGGGATTTACGTTTAATGCAGGCAAATAAACAGCGTTCGCTTCCTGCTCGCCGTTTATTCCCGAAGGATAATAATAAATTTGTTTCACGCCTGCTTTGGGTGTGCGTATCCAGGTGGTAAAAACAGTGGTATTTTCAGTAAGTTCGATAATACGGCTTCCTCTTTCCAAATCGCCATAAGCATCTGCGCCCGTTACCCGTCCGTAAGCCAAAGCGATACCATAGTCCA
>JAITTD010000131.1 GCA_031287245.1 Bacteroidales bacterium | reverse complement strand
GATCACGTTGGACACGTCGCCTCGCGAAAGGGACGAAATGTTCACTATTTCCTTCGCCAACTCTGTTTTGGTTAGAGCATTTATTGCGCAGTTGCAGGCGCAGGGCTACGAATATCTGTCAATTAAATCGGAGCAAGATTTGATTTCCAATTTGCGGGCGCAGTTGGAAATATCTTGCCAATGCCAACGAGGGAATAGAAGAAAAAACACGCGCCATTCAAGAAGATTTTATCAAAAACTTGATTTGCGACAATGGCGAAACAAAAAATATTTATCTGCTCAATAAAAAAAACATTCATAACAATTCATTGCAATATCAATCGTCTGAACCACGATTTTCACAGGATTATAAAGATTGCCACGATTTAGGGGAAAATAATCTTGATATTCCTGAAAATCTTGATAAAATCAAGGTTCAGACAAGGTCAAACCGCTACGATGTAACCATTTTGGTAAACGGTTTGCCATTGGTACATATTGAATATTGAATTAAAGCGGCGCGGCGTGGACATAAAAGAGGCGTTCAACCAAATCAACCGCTATCAGAGAGAAAGTTTTTGGAGTGGCAGCGGATTGTTTGAATATATTCAGATTTTCGTAATTTCAAACGGGACTTTGACAAAATACTATTCCAATACTACACGAAATCAGCATATTAAAGAAAATACGGGCAAGAGCGGAAAAACAAAGAAAACGAGCAACAGTTACGAATTTACTTCGTGGTGGGCTGATGCCAACAACCGCCCAATTACGGATTTGGTCGGTTTTTCTAAAACATTTTTCGCCAAACACAGCATATTAAATCTACTCACAAAGTATTGCGTTTTCACGTCCGACAAAGTTTCTTTTGGGTAAGCAGGGCAAACATTGGGACAGCGTACCTGTTCCAAATGTTACGGTTGCCGATTTGAAACCCGAAACTTTTGATTTCTTTCGCACAGCCGCTTATGAATTGGTTGAATTAGTGTTGGAACTTATTATGAATTTGAATAGCGTGCAAAAAGGGTGCAAAGCGTGCAAAAAGATTTAATCATTCAGTTTCAGCACTGCCAGAAATGCCGATTGCGGCACTTCCACATTCCCTATTTGCCGCATCCGTTTTTTGCCTTTTTTCTGTTTTTCAAGCAGTTTGCGTTTGCGGCTGATGTCGCCGCCGTAGCATTTGGCAGTCACGTCTTTGCGGACGGCTTTTACGGTTTCGCGGGCAATGATTTTTTCCCCTATGGCAGCCTGAATCGCTATGTCAAACTGTTGGCGCGGTATCAGTTCTTTCAGTTTTTCGCATATCCGTCTTCCGAAATCGTAGGCATTGCCACGGTATATCAGCGCCGACAAGGCATCAACATTTTCACCGTTCAGTTTGATGTCCAATTTTACCAAATCCGCCTGCCTGTAGTCCGACGGATAGTAGTCAAACGAGGCGTAGCCCTTCGAGATGCTTTTCAGCCGGTCGTAAAAGTCGAAGACAATCTCTGCCAGCGGCATTTCAAAGTTCAGTTCCACGCGGTCGGCTGTCAGAAACACCTGATTTTTAAGTGTTCCGCGCTTGTCGAGGCACAGTTTCATGATGGCGCCCAGAAACTCAGGTTGGGTAATCACCTGTGCCTTGATATACGGCTCGTCTATGCGTTCAATCTGTGTGACTGCCGGTAAACCGGATGGATTGTGTACTTCAATATTTTCGCCTTTGGCGGTCACAACCTTGTAGGACACGTTGGGGACGGTGGTGATGACATCCATGTCAAACTCGCGGTCAAGCCGTTCCTGAATGATGTCCATGTGCAGCAGTCCGAGGAATCCGCAGCGGAAACCGAATCCCAAGGCAGCGGATGATTCGGGCACAAAGGTGAGAGAGGCGTCGTTGAGTTGCAGTTTTTCGATAGAGGCACGAAGTTCTTCATAATCGGTGGCATCCACGGGATAGATGCCCGCAAACACCATTGGTTTCACTTCTTCAAAACCTGCGATGCTACTTTTGCAGGGATTTTCCACGTGCGTAATGGTGTCGCCCACCTTCACTTCACGCGCTGCCTTGATGCCGGAAATGATATACCCTACGTCGCCTGTGTTGAGCCTTTCGTGGGGTTCCAGCGTCATACGCATCACGCCGATTTCGTCTGCATCGTATTCCTTGCCGGTATTGAAAAATTTAACGTGGTCGCCGGTAGCAATGCTGCCGTTCACGATTTTGAAATAGGCGATAATGCCGCGAAAAGAGTTGAACACCGAGTCGAAAATCAGCGCTTGCAAAGGCGCTTCGGGATCGCCTTTTGGCGGAGGCACAAAGTCCACAATTCTTTCGAGAATTTCATCAACGCCCATGCCTGTTTTTCCGCTGGCTTCGATAATGTCGCTACGGCTGCATCCCAACAAGTCAACGATTTGGTCTTTCACCACGTCGGGCATAGCGGCAGCCATATCCATTTTATTGAGTATCGGAATGATTTCCAGGTTGTATTCAATGGCTTTGTAGAGATTGGAAATGGTTTGTGCCTGAATGCCTTGTGTAGCATCAACAATCAGAAGAGCGCCCTCGCAGGCAGCAATGGAACGGGACACTTCGTATGAAAAATCCACGTGACCGGGCGTATCAATCAGGTTCAGCGTGTATTGCTGCCCCTCGTGCTCGTAATTCATCTGTATGGCGTGGCTTTTGATAGTGATGCCGCGTTCGCGTTCCAAATCCATATCATCCAGCACCTGATCCTGAAAATCGCGCTCGGCGATAGTGTGTGTCGCTTGTAGCAAGCGGTCTGCCAAGGTGCTTTTCCCGTGGTCGATATGCGCAATAATGCAAAAATTCCTGATATGATCCATTCTTCTTAAAAAAGTTGTGCAAAGATAACGCTCGCTTTTAGATTTTTCAAAATAATTATCGTTTTCTCTCGTTATAAATGCAATAAAATGATGAATGTCATATTTTGTGCCTTTGTGTTTATAACCTTCTTAATTGAGAATTGATGAAAAAGGAAGCATCCACCGAGCCTCAATTGCTTAAACGAATCGCCGCTTTGGTGACTGAAAACAAGGAATTGAAAGAGAAATGCAGGCTTCTTGCGGATTCCAACGCCCGCTTGTCGGAAAATTTGGAAAATGTGAAGTCTCATTCGCCGGAACAGGCAAAAGATGTCAATTATGTCCGTTTCGATATGGCGACCCTGTTGTATGTCGAAATCAAAGGGCTTTCGGATATTGTGCAAAGTTCAACGGACGTGATGTGCTATATGGACAGAATGGACCAGTATTTCATCCGTTTCAACGAAATTTTGAAAAAATACAAATTGGTGAAAATCAGAAGCATTGGTGACAATTTCATCTGTGCGGGCGGTATTTCCGAAAAAAATGTCACCCATCCTGTCACTGTCACCTTGGCGGCGTTGGAAATGCTGCACGTGATTGAATCCGACACGCAAAGCGCTTGGGGCGTGCATATCGGCATCCACACAGGCTCGGTGACGACATCTGTTGATGGAATGGAACAGAGCGTTTACCGGATTAAAGGCGATACGGTGAATGTGGTGAGTCGCATGGCTTCCATCGGGCAGCGGAACACGATTACCATTTCCGCCACTACCTACGAATTAGTGAAGGAACTGTTTGAATGTAGCTATATTTGTGCGCTTCCGGTGAAATATCAGGATAAATTGGAACTCTACACTGTCACCGGCATCCATCAGGAATATGCTTCGGGCGAAAAACAACGTTTCCCGAACGAAAATTTCCGCACAAAATTCATGCTGTACCAGTTTGGCGATTTGCAGGAACACATTCTGGATTTGTTGGAAAAAAAGTTGCCGAAGCATCTGTTCTACCACAATGTAAAGCATACGGTGGATGTGGTGACGGAAAGCGAGCTGATAGGCTGGGCGGAAGGGGTGGACGACCATGCCCTGCTGCTGCTCAAAACGGCAGCGCTTTTCCACGATACAGGGCATACGATTTCCTACGCCGACCACGAGAACAGAAGCGCAGAAATTGCGCGGAAATATTTACCGGATTATGACTATTCCGCCAGTGAAATTGATGAAATTTGCCGTATCATCATGGCAACCAAATTGCCCCCCAAACCTGCCGATTTGCTTGAATCCATCATCTGCGACTGTGACCTCGACTATTTGGGACGCGCCGATTTTGTGCCGGTGTCAAACACGCTGTACGAAGAAATGAAAGCAATGGGCAAAATGTCGTCCATCAATGACTGGAACAAATTGCAATTGAAATTTATCAGTTCCCACCAATATTTCACGAAAACCGGACGCAGCCTGAGGGAAGTAAAGAAACAGGAACAAATTGAACGCATTAAACAATTGATTGAATAAGTTCTTTCCCTCGTTTTTTCTTCCCATTTTTCCTGTTCTTTTGAATTGAATTGCTTTTTTGATAGAAATATCGTACTTTTGTGCTTTAAAAAAATGTCAGATGGAATCAAAGAACAAGAAAGAGCGGGTAATTATATCGTT
>JAITTD010000120.1 GCA_031287245.1 Bacteroidales bacterium | reverse complement strand
TCCCCTACACCTATTCGGTAAATGGCTGGAAAAATGGCGACGAGGCGAACGCCTCAAGCCTGCTCACAGTCGTACTGAAGCGCGATGCAGGCGAGGCTGTGGGTTTGTATGACATCATAATAGATCAGTGGGCAGAAACGAGCGGCAATTATACGCTCAAATTTACGCCGAACATAAAGTTTGAGATAAAGCCCGCCACGCTCACCATCACGCCCGACGCGGGGCAAAGCAAGATTTATAACGACCCCGACCCTCTCCCCTACACCTATTCGGTAAATGGCTGGAAAAATGGCGATGAGGCGAAAGTCCCAAGCCTGCTCATCAACGAATTGAGCCGCGACCCGGGCGAGGCTGTGGGTTGGTATGACATCACGATAGGTTTGTTGGAAGAAACAAGCAAAAACTATACGCTCATCTTTACGCCGCTCGGCAGACAGTTTGAGATAAAGCCCCGCCCTGTCACGCTGATTGTGAACCTCGACAACGCAGGCTATCTGCTGCACGGCAAAACGTTCACGTTGCGCAATGCTGTCGGCGCCATCATTGACACCGGAGTGGGCGCAAACGACACCGTGATTTTCAGCAACGTCGCCAACAGCGGTACTTACCGCATTTTCGACGGCGCGGACGATACCGGTTTCAGCATACCCGTCATCGTCGAAAATGACGTCACGGCAACGCTCAATTACTACACCGTGTCGGTGGCGGTAAACCCTGCATCCGCCGCTACGCCCTCTGGCGGCGGTGTGTTCCTTGCCGGAAAAACGGCAAGCGTTGACTTTGCTCTTGCCCCAACGGTGGCGCTCAACGCTTTCAAAGAATGGACAAGCGACAAAACAGGCACAGCGTTAACGTTCACACCCAATAAGACCACGCAGGCGGTCACATTCGCCATCCCCGCCGATGTATCTGCGCCCTTTACGGTAACGGCGCTGTTTTTCACCGCCGATTTGATACTGACCCCGCCTGCACAAGGGATACGCGGCAACACAACGGGCAATATCGCAGCGGACGTAACCACCGGCGGTTACACCGCAACGCCTGCATACAGCAGTCTCTTATGGTTTCGCGAGCCTGTTAACAGCGCTGCATCCTTGATTCCCGATTCGGTTACGTTCAACAGCCTGTATGCGGCTGCCGATGCAGCCAACAAGGGTGAAATCAATCCGTTCAACGGCAACGCAAACATAGCGGCGGACAAAAACGCCCGCTACTGGGTGATGACCACCGTAACAGTGGCAGCGCCGCAGACCTTCATCCGCAGCGTAGAAATCAGGAACATTTTCACGTCCTACCCCGTGAATGTCCGCCACATTGTTCCGCCGAACGACATATTGCAAAATTACAGCCTGATCACCAACACAACGGGTATCCTCCCCGGCATCCCCTACGACCTTGAAGGGATGGCGGTGGTGAACGCTCTTCCTAACGGATTAAACTACGATGTGGTGCATATCGCAGGATTGCCTGCCTATACCGGCGCTTATTCCTGGCTCGCTCCGGCGGAAACGGCAAACAATACGCCGCACGACTTCACGCTCAACGCCACATTCCTCACCAACACCGCCTGCGACGTTTATCCTTCCGGAGGAAGCACCGACAGACACTACTATTCTGTTGTATATACACGCGACAATACGCAGTGGAAAGCCATCCGCGCAACCATTGTGGACAGAAAGGGCGTGCCGCTGCCCGGTTTGACCACCGTGGATATTGACGTGCCGACGGATACAGGCGACCCGTGGACATCATCCTCCTTCAAGGCGAACAACGGGCATCTCGTTCCTCCCGACGATGTCACAACAGGGAAAAACTACTATCCGCGCGGATGGTACATCAGTCCGGGCAGACACAGCATTGTTGATGCCGATGACAAGGTGCCCGCCACCGGAACCAACCCTGCATTATGGTTCGCACAACCCCGTTTTGACGATTTTGATGCTGTGCTGCACCTCGACCCTGCCGGAACAGGTGCCCCCTACCCGTTAACAAACAGCGACACCCTGTTTATCGTCTATTCCAGCGACGATGTAACCCGCGTGTTCGAAAATTATTATGAATATGATGCGGTAACAGGCACCACCTCCCGTTCGCTCAAACCCACCACGCCCGTATATGTGCCTGTCGGTGACAAATATACACACACCACTAAGGAAAGCACTATGCCGGGCAAGGTAATAGCGGGTTACAGCATCACGCACCACGACGGCAGCACCATACAGCCTTTCACCGAAGTGGACGTGTCGGCGCTGGGACCCTTTGACCCGCAATTTGAGGCGCTCACCGTCATGGTTGATGTCATTGCCGATATGAGCATCAATTACTACTATACCGATGTATTTCCCGGCACAGGCATCCCCGCCCACGAAGTCGTCACAGTAGTGGAACGCTGGTACCGTTTCACCAATCAAGGCACTCAAAATCTGAAACCATTGAAACCCTTTGTAATGCGGGCGAACGCCGCCACAGACGGTACGAAAGTGTATTTCGCCATTGATGGCGACAAGTCGCTTGCGCCGCGCTCGGTGAACAACTTGGTAGAGCCGGGTGGAACCATTGATTTCGGCTCGACAGACGCCTATTACAAGATTGTCACTGTTGGACCGCCTGACAGTACGTGGATTTTCAACAGCGGATTGGACGAAAACACCCTCACGCTCAGCGCTGCGATGGCAGGCACGGATGTTTACCTCACAGGCTTTGGTTATGACTATGCATCCGACGGCGAAACGCCCGATGTCAACCAGTACATCGAAGAGGATTACCTGCTCTACCCTGATGCGGATTTGCTACCCGGTGTGGACAATTTTGTAAAAATGCCTCTGTTGAAATCGCAGGCGTACAGCAAATTAGCGCCTGTTTTCACCGGCTACGTGGCAATAGGCTGGTACTGGAACGCCTCCGACCCGACGGCTACGTGGGACGGTCTGGCGGATTTTGACCGCATCACGCCTGCAACGGGCAATACAGCGACCGCATCTCTTCCCGCAGGCAGACCGGACAACGCAGTGGTCATCAGCTTCATTTATGCCCCTGCCATTGGCGACATTGACGGCGACGGCTTGACCAACGAGGAAGAAATAAACTTGGGTACCGACCTCTTTAACCCGGACAGCGAATATACCGATGTCACCAACGCCATCCCCAACGGAACGGAGACACGATGGCTCGTGGATTGCGGCAAAGATCGGGTGGAAATCACAGTACACCCCATTGACCCGGGCACTACCGTCAGTTACAAAGGTGTGGCAGGATTTACTTTTACGGTAAGCGACATCCGTCCGGGAATCACAAAAGTGGAATATACGCTGACCGCCGCAAATGGCAAACAGATGGTTCATTCCATCGAATTAGAAAAATGGTTTGAGTTTGACGACATCGTGTATGCCGGATGGAACAGCGCACTGGCGGTGAACAACAACCCACAGACCAACAAAATCGGCGGTGTCGGCTACCGTTTCATCGAAAACAGTTACCGGTGGTATCTCAACGGCATGGAAACCGGTGAAACCACGCAGTTCTACGCAGTGCCCAATGGCGCCAACCTGAACGAGAACGACAAGTATTACGTAACGATGCTCACCGTTGAGGAGTTGCCGATGCGCACCTGCGAGGGCAGTCCGCACTGGAGCACGCAGCAGCGCCCCAGCCTGAAAGCCTATCCCAACCCGTCAGCACGCGGTCAAAACATCCGCATCGTGGTGGAAGGCAACGCAGACCTCGATGCTGGAAAGCCGGTAGATGCGTGGCTGATGTCCGTAACGGGACGGCTCGTGAAATACATCCGCCTCGAATCCCCTGAAACGGTGGTCAATCCCGACGACCTGCCAGCAGGCATTTATATCATCAAAGTAAACAACGAATACGCAAAAATTGTAATTGAAAATTGACAATTAATTAATTGATAACAATAATAAAATGAATACGTTACAAACATATATAAACAGATTTTTCGGATTACGCAGATTGAATCGGCGAAGCAAATTGTCAATTGTCAACTGTCAATTGTCAATTCTTCTGTCAATTCTTCTGTCAATTGTCAACTGTCAATTGTCAATTTCTCAAGAGATTGAGCAAGAAGGCTACATTACCGCTTATGGTGGCGTTTCCACGCTTCGCTACTCGCTTTTGGATGGGCAGCGGCGAGGCGGAGGTGGAGGAGGCGTTGGAGCGGCTTACCATCCCTATTTCTCCAAAAAATGGTCGGTAAGTTTCGGAATCAACTACAATTGGTTGAATGCCAGCGTCAAAGCCAATTCTCTCGCAGGACATTACGAATCGCACACCGGATTCTTTTCCGGCAGCGACGAGCCTTTTGACTTCCGCTACGCCATTGTCAATTACAAAGAAAAGCAAAAAGTGGGAATGTTGACCATCCCGCTAATGGGCTATTACCATTTCGGCAAAGAGCAGCAGTGGTACGGCGGCTTTGGCTTCACTGCAGGTATTCCCCTGCGCAGTTCGTACAAGGCAAGCGCGGATCACGTCAATACGACGGGCTACATCCCCCTGCTGAATCTGACAATAGACCGCCCCTTTCCCCGCGCCGGTTTCGGAGACTATCCCGCATCGATCGCCGAAGACAACATACCGCTGAAAACGGCGTTCCTCTTCTCCGCAGAAGCAGGACACCGCTGGCGTTCAGACGATGGATGGGCGATTTATGCAGGTCTGTACATCGACTGCGGCGTAAACGACATCTCCAATGGCGGGAAACAGCCATATCTCGTGCCCTACTACGCCACAGGTGTGCCCGAAGGCGAAAGTTACCGCCTCAAAAGTGTCCTGACTGCCACCAACGACAAGGGAAAGACTTATGCAGAAAAGATACGTCCCTTGGAAACGGGGGTACGGGTCAAGGTAGCCTTTGGAAATGCCCGCAGGAACAAATTCTTAGAGCCTAAACACCGCGAAAAGGCATTCGGCATCGCCCGCAAAAACAAGTTCTTAAAGCCCAAACATGATGAACTGGATTTGATAGAAGCCGTTCTGCGAGATCCGGAGTCAACGGGGATTGTCCCCGAAAACCTGTCCAAACTGATGCTCACACGCATCGCAGGAACGGTGTACGACGAAAAAGGCAAACCGATGTATGCCAGCGTGGAACTAACCGAAAAAACTACGCAGGCAAAGGTAGCCGACGTCAACAGCAACTCGCAGGACGGCTCTTACCTGATGGAAGTGCCACCGGGCAAGAACTACGACCTGACTGTGATGGCAGGGGGTAAAATGCTGCACTCGGAGAAGGTGGACCTGAGCCGGGACAGCAAGCCCAGAGTGGTTTCGCGGGATGTCAGGATGCAGGACATCAAGGCGGGCGCCAAGACGGTACTGCAAAATATCGAGTTTGAGTATGCCAAATACGAGTTCGCATCGTCGTCCATCCCTGAACTGATGCGAGTTGTCCGGTGGCTCAACGCAAATCCGTCTGTCCGCATCGAAATAAGCGGACACACGGACAATGTCAGTTCATTAGCAACCAATATGCCCCTCTCCGAAAACCGCGCCAAAGCGATATATGACTTCCTCGTGCAGAACGGCATACCCACCGAACGCCTCCAATACAAAGGCTACGGACCCAACAAACCGGTAGCCACCAACAGCACCGAAGAAGGCAGAGCAAAAAATAGACGGGTAGAAATGACAGTGACGGATATGTAGGATAGAAAGCAAAAATAATTTTAATCCATTTCGCATTTTATTTTTATTTAATCTAAATAAGCATTATCTTTGCCAAAAATTATTCAGGATAAAATGCGAACATATCTGAAACGAATAAGCGTTTGTTTTCTGCTGATACTCGTAATGGGGTATCTGGCGGGCACTGCTGCATTCAACCACACGCACGTCATTGACGGCAAGTTGGTGTCACATTCGCATCCGTATAACAACCCGTCACATCAACATTCCTCAGCGCAGTTTCACACGATTTTTCTTCTTTCCCACTGGTTTTTCAGCGGTGTAATCGCGACAGTGGCGTTGCAGGCGCTGGTTGGGATACGGATTGTCCGCAAATTGACTGGCAACCTGCCTGTTTGCAGTAGCCCTGATTACCACTATTTACTTCGCGCCCCCCCCGTTGCCGCTATGCTGAGCATTTGAAATTAAAATTTCGGATTTTAAATTTCAGATGTCGGCATATTTTCTGCCACTTTCTTTACGGACTTTCCGTAATTCGTAATTTTTAATTCGTAATTATTTTAATAAATGAATATTGTAAAACAATTCATAACCTGTATGGTATGCCTTGGGATAAGCATCTCTGTCTATGCCCAAGCGGATTCGGTGCAGGAAGCGAAAAAATCGCGTCTCACGCTGGGTGGATACGGAGAAGCGGTGTATAGCCGCCACTTTTTCAGTAGCAACCCCTTTCGCTATATGCGTCCCGAATCGTACAAAAACGACCCGAGTCACGGACGGTTTGATTTACCGCATGTTGTCTTTCTGGTCGGTTACGAATTTGGCAAAGGCTGGCGTATCAATTCCGAAATAGAATTTGAACACGGCGGCGTTGAAGCAGCCACCGAAGTGGAAGCCGAGGAAGGCGGCGAATATGAACGGGAAGTGGAACGCGCGGGCGAAGTCGTACTTGAACAGTTTTGGATAGAAAAAACGTTCAACAAGGCACTGAATCTGCGGGTTGGACACATTATCGTTCCCATTGGCTTGACCAACAACAACCACCTGCCAACAGAGTTCTTCACAGTCTATCGCCCTGAGGGTGAAAACACCATCATGCCCTGTACTTGGCACGAAACGGGCATCAGCCTGTGGGGACGCGCCGGAAACTGGCGCTACGAGATGATGTTGCTGCCAGGGCTTGATTCCGATTTGTTCGGCAAGAACACTTGGATTGGCAAATCTGCCGCCTCGCCCTACGAGTTCCGCATTGCCAACAAATATGCCGGCGCTGCCCGCATCGACAATTATTCCGTTCCCGGATTGCGCATGGGAGTAAGCGCTTACTATGGTCACAGTTTCACCAACAGTATCATGCCTACGTATGCCGACAAGTACAAGAACGTGAAGGGCGCTGTGAGCATCGGCAGTTTCGACTTTTCGTACAAAGCCCACAACTGGATTGCGCGTGGCTATTTTGATTATGGACATCTGGGCGATTCGCAGACCATATCCGTCTATAACAAGAATTTGCCCAAACAGTCCACCTCACCGCGCACCAGCGTTGCGTCAGACGCTTTGGCTACGGGCGTAGAAGCGGGTTACGACGTTTTTTCCCAATTGTGGCAACTCAAAGCCAAGAGGCAAAAATTGTATCTCTTTGGCAGATACGAATATTACGACGCCATGTTCAAAACAGCCCAAAGCATTCAGGATGAGGACTGGTGTGGACGCGAACGCATCGCTGCAGGCGTCAATTATTTTCCTGTCAAAGAGGTGGTTATCAAAGCAGAATATTCAAGAGGTATGTTGAAAAGCCCCTTCAATGATGAAAATTCCATCTCTATCGGAATCGCATATTCCGGATTTTTTAAATAAAAAATAAATAAAGTAAAAATAAATAAATATTAAATAAAATGAAAAAGATTAAATTTATACCCGTTTTTTTGTTTACAGTTTTATCTGTAAGCACGTTTGTATCCTGTTCCGACGACGACAACAATGACAATCCTTTTGCTGAAAGGGAAGCCGCCTTGTCGCCTGCGGTTGCGCAGTATGTCAGCAATACCGTTGTTGCCACATACCAGTCACTGGCGGATGCCACCATCGAACTGCATACCGCCATTGAAACCTTGAAAACCTCTAAAACTCAGTCCAATCTGAACGCTGCCACGCAAAAATGGATAAGCGCCCGAAAATACTGGGAACTCAGCGAAGCCTTTCTATTTGGCGCTGCCGGCGATTTTGGCATCGACCCGCACATTGATACATGGCCTCTTGGTGAACCGGCTTTCATTGCTCTCATGAACAATAGTACTTATATCAACTTTATGGACGCAGAAGACGGTGACGTATGGGCTTCCGACAATTTAGGCTCTTCCCTGCTCGGTTTTCACGGGATAGAATTTATCCTGTTTGAGAACGGTAAATCCAAGGACGTCAGCAAGGTGAAGGACAATGAGTTGATTTATGCGCTTGCCGTAGCAGGCGACCTGCGCAACCAGTGCGTTCGCTTGGAAGTGGCATGGGCTGGCATTGACGCGGTAACTTCCGACAAGAAGGAATTGGTGGAAGATTTGGATTTGCAGGTGTGCATGCAAAACGGCTCTTCCTACGGCGAAGATATGCTGACCGCCGGAAAAGCAGGCAGCACCTACAAAACCGTGACCGCTGCGGCGGTGGCTGTCATAGCAGGCTGCATTGATATTTCGGACGAGGTGGGCGAAGTGAAAATCGGCACAGCATACAGCAAAGATGACGTAACTTATATCGAATCGCCTTACAGTTTCAATTCCAAGGTGGATTTTGCCGATAACATTCGCAGTATTGAGAATGCCTACATCGGCGGAGTGGAAGGCAAGCGCGGCGCGTCTATCAGCGAGTATGTCAAAGGCGTTGACGCCGAATTGGATGCTACGCTGAAAGCAGCCATTGCGAACGCCATTGCCAAGATTGACGCCATTCCGTATCCCTTTGCCCAAAATTATACTTCAGCCGAAGCCGGCGTGGCTTTGGCAGCCTGTCAGGAACTGACGGCTACGCTGGAAGATGTGAAAGCCCTGTTGCAAAAGTAGAAATTGAGAAATTAAGAAATTTAGTAATTAAATTAAATATATTATGACTTATTTACAAGAATCGAAAAGTTTAAACCGTGCTAAATTGTTTTGCCTGAGCGGTTTGGTAACATTCTCGCTGATGGCGTGTAGCGACAATGATAGCGGCGGCGATATTCCTGAAAAAAATCTGTCGGAAGAGTATTATTCAGGCGGAAAATTGGGTACAGTGTTTGACGAAACGGCTTATGCCTACGAAAATCCAACTCCTGCCGTAGAACAGGCTGGACTTCTGAGCAATTTCAAATATGGGGAAGCCTTTTTTGAGAAAACGTACAACACCAATATGTCAGGAGTTCGCCACGGTTTAGGTCCCGTTTTTGTGCGTAATTCCTGCATTACCTGTCATCCGGGTTACGGACACGGAAAGAGAATGGAGCAATACCGTGCCAATGACTACGGCAATGGCTATTTGCTCGTTGTCACCGACGCAAATGACAATTATGTGGGCGCTCTCACCGGTATGCCGCAAACACAAGCCGTAGCGCCGTTTTTGCCGCCCATTGACGAATCGGGAATCAAGATTGAGTGGTTGAACTACAGTGATGATGACTATCACAATAAATTCCCCGACGGAGAAATGTACAGCCTGATTTATCCCGAAGTAACCATCGACAGGGAGAAAATCAATGTTCCCATGCCTGATTTTTACAAAGTGCGTTTGGAAGCCACCATCGGCATCTACGGCACTGGGCTTATTGACGCCATCCCCGACGATTCCCTGCTGGCGCAGTATAAAAAAGAAAAGGATTTGGGCTATTGGGGTTTGAACGATGCCAAATACGACCCTGCCAATTTCATCAGGGAAGCGGACGGCACCTCGCATCCGGGACGTTACACCTACGGACTTACACGCGGCACGTTGCAGAACGGTCCCGGCGCCAACGCAATTTGGAACATCACCAATGTGAATCGTTCTGACAGAAAATCGCTCTACATCACCGAGGCTTACGCCGTAGCCATGTCGCAAAACCCCGAAGTGCAGGCAGCATTGGGCAAGGACGAAGCCACGATTTATGCAGAGTTGAAAGCAACCGACCTTCCCGCAGAGATGAGCGATGAAGATTACATCGATTTTATGGTGTGGCATCGCGGATTAGCCGTTCCTGCCGCCCGCAACCTGGACGACCCTCAGGTGCAGCAGGGAAAGAAAGTGTTTCACGAGGCGGGTTGTGCTGTATGCCACCGCCCGTCGTGGACAACCGGTGCCGACGACTACAAGGGCGATCCCTTAGTGGCAGGAAAAATGCCTCGCTACCCGCATCAGAAAATATGGCCCTATTCCGATTTGCTGCAACACAGGCTGGACATGAAGAATGACATCCGCACCGGATGGTGTCGCACCACTCCGCTGTGGGGGAGAGGGCTGTCAGAAAAATGCACCGGCGCAAGCGAACATCTGCACGACATGCGAGCACGCAACTACGTGGAAGCCATCATGTGGCACGGCGGCGATGCAAAAAAGGCTAAGGACTATTTCTACCACCTCACCAAAGCCGACCGCGACGCATTGGTGAAATTCCTTGAATCAATATAGTCAATTCTTTTGTTTTCATGTTGCAAATCCCCTTGTATCAAATGCAGGGGGATTTTTTTGTTAAATCTTTTGAGATCTGTGGAGGTAACGTGATTCCGTTTCTCCTTTCATCCTTATTTAAAAAAGCCGGTAACAGCGTTTACTGCCGAAGGCATGGCAAATACCACCACATGGTCACCCTGTTGAATTTGCGTTTCGCCGGTAGCCACAAAACCGTCAGTTCCTCTCACAATGCCGCCGATGATGGCATTCTGGGGGAAAACAGTTGCGTTTAAAGGATGTTTGATGATTTTTGACTTGGGCGAAACCACAAATTCCAGCGCTTCTGCCTCCGTCAATGCCAGTTGTTTGATTTTGGATACCGTACCCGAAAGGGTATAGCGATAGATATGCGAGGCTGCAATCAGTTTTTTGTTGATGATGGTGGTGATGCCCATCCTTTCGGCTAAATTAATGTAATCAAGGTTTTCTATTTCGGCAATAGTATGTTTCACTCCCATGTTTTTTGCCACCAGACAGGATAAGATATTGGCTTCCGAGTCGCCCGTGACTGCTACAAATACATCTGTGCTGCGCAATCCTTCTTCAATCAGCAAATCAATTTTGGTGCCGTCGCCGTGAATAATCAGCGCATTGTTGAGCATATCCGACAGGGCATAAGCCTTGTTTTTATCGGCTTCAAATATCTTGATTTTATACCTGCTGCCCAAATCTTTGGTGATAAGCCTGCAAATATGGCTGCCTCCGAGTATCATCACCTGATTCAATTCTTTCTGCTCGTTGCCTGAATGTTTCAAAATGCCTTTGATTCCGGCATGATTGGTGATGACATATACCAAATCGTTGGCTTCAAGGCGAAAATCCCGACGGGGAATGATGGTCTTACCATCGCGAAGCACCGCTACTGCCCTGTATTCTATTTCATAAACGCCGGCAGCCTCTTCAAGCGTCTTGCCGACAATGGGGGCATTGCGTTCCATGCGCACTCCGAGCAGCGACAGTTTCCCGCCCGAAAAATCGACAATATTGCTGACTCCCGATTGATGCAGCACATTGGACACTTCGCGGCTGGCTATTTTTTCGGGATATACCATCGAATCGATGCCCAAACCGGCAAACATGGTGCGGTTTTCGCGGCTAATCATTTCTTCACTGCCCACTCGTGCCACTGTCAGTTTGGCGCCCAATTTCTTTGCCATAATGGCAGACACGATATTGGTGTCGTCCAATGGAGTGACGGCAATGAACAAATCCGCTTCCTGAACGCCTGCCTCCAACAACAGGCGTTTCGAGGTGACTGTTCCCTTCATGGTTAGCAAATCACAAGTCGAAGCCAGATTCTGCAATCTGTCGTTATTCGAGTCCACTACCACTATTTCATGATTTTCGCGGCTCAGCATCTTTGCCAAATGTGTGCCTACTTCTCCTGCTCCTGCTAATACAATACGCATAAAATCATCTACTTATACCTTAATGTTCCTTATGTTATGCGTGGCAAAGATAATGCTTATTGTTGATATTTTAATTCGCTTATAATTATTTCATTTTCCTGATGTCATCTTCTACACGGTGTTGCTACAAATATTTTTTCACAAAGTATTTGACCGGCAAATAAATCGTTATCAGGCTGATGAAGATAACAGAGAGCAGTATCATCAAAAAATCCGTTGCCCGCAATGCCACAGGGTAGGCATCCACTATGAACGAGCCGGAAGTGGAAAACGGCACAAAACCCGTTGCCATTTGCAGCAAACAGAGCGCCGCACCGACTATCATGCCGACAAAAGCGCCTGCAATGACAATCATCCATCCCTGAATAATGAAAATCCTGCCAATCAATGTTTGGTCTGCGCCCATGCTTTGCAGGATGCTCATGTCGCTTTTCTTCTCAATCATCAGCATCGACAATGAACCGACAACGTTGAACGATGCTACCAGCAGCACAAACGCCAAAATCATGAAACCTACCCATTTTTCGTATTTTAGCATACGGAAATAAAACGCTTTTTGCTGGTAAGCATCATTCACCTCGAAGGCGTCGCCAAACAGTGCGGCAATGCGTTGTTGCGCTTTGGCTATTTGGGCGTCAGGTTTCAGTTTCACCTCGACAGCCGACAAAATGTGGTCGTTTTCCAGCAATTCGCGGGCAAAACTGAGCGGAACAAGCAGATATTGCGCGTTAATCTCTTCGTCAATATTGAATACGCCCGACGGAAATATGTAAGCATGATTGACTGCATTTTCGGGACTGAGCGCTGCTTTGGACACGTTGCGGACAGCATATACGTGCATCGGCGTGATAAAATTCAAGCCAAGCCGCAATTTACCTGCCAATATGGCACCCACCACCGCTTGCGGGTTGTCCCCTGTTTGGAGTTGAAATTTGCCATCGAGCATCATCGTGTCTATGCCGGTTACACGGTGATATTGCTCGTCAACGCCTTTTAAAATCGCTATTTCCTGCTGTTCATCATAACGAACCAGCATCGTTTCTTCCAATGTCAGCGAATACGCCAACACGTCGGGGGCTGCCTCCAACTGTTTCAAGGTTTCGGGATTGACTTCAAAAGTCTTGCCTGCCTTGGCGGTAATTTTCAAATCAGGGTCGAAGGTGCTGTACAGGCTGCGGGCAAGTTCTTCCAATCCGTTAAATACAGACATGACAACGACCAGCGCCAAAGTGCCTACCGCAACACCCACCACAGACACGGCAGAGATTACATTGACCGCATGATGCGATTTTTTAGCCAACAGATAACGACCAGCAACAAGAAGTGAAAAATTCATGTAATAAATTTCAATTTTGAGAACAAAGATACTTATCTTTTTTCTACTTTTGCATTTTTGAATGTAATATTTTTTCAATACACAAATTAGAATGAGCACATCCGAAACGGAAAAAATCAAATGCCTGATTATAGGCTCAGGTCCAGCCGGTTATACAGCCGCTATTTATGCTGCGCGCGCCAATCTGAAACCGGTCGTTTACACTGGTATGCAGCCGGGCGGACAGTTGACCATCACCACCGAAATTGAGAATTTTCCTGGTTACCCACAAGGCGTCAGCGGACCGCAGATGATGGACGACCTGCAAAAACAAGCCGAACGCTTCAAAACAGATATTCGCTTCGGCAGTATTGCAAGCGTTGATTTAGACACGCAGCCTCATGTCGTTGTCAGTGATGATGGGCGTCGCATGGAAGCCGAAACCGTGATCATTGCTACCGGAGCATCGGCAAATATGCTGAAACTGCCTTCGGTGGAGAAGTTTCAGGGTGCGGGCGTGTCGGCGTGCGCCACCTGCGACGGCTTTTTCTATCGCGGCAAAGTGGTGGCGATTGTCGGAGGAGGCGATACCGCCTGCGAAGACGCCTCTTACCTGTCGGGACTGTGCAAGAAAGTATATATGATTGTACGGCGCAACGAACTGCGGGCTTCAAAAGCGATGCAGGCACGTGTGAAACAGGCGCCCAACATTGAAATACTGTGGGAAACCCAGACGAAAGAAGTATTGGGCGACAAAACGGTGAATGCAGTCTGTCTGACCACCAAAACGGGCGAACAGACCATTCCCATTGATGGCTTTTTTGTTGCCATCGGGCATCATCCCAATTCAGAACTGTTCAGCAAATGGATTGACACGGACGAAAACGGCTATATTCGCACCATACCGGGCACTTCAAGAACCAATGTTGATGGAGTGTTTGCCTGCGGCGATGTACAAGATCCTGTTTATCGACAAGCCATTACAGCGGCTGCCAGCGGTTGCAGGGCGGCTGTTGACGCCGAGCGTTATCTCAATTAACAGATTCAAAACGAGCCAATGGCGCCATTCTTGCGCGGTTCAGCGAAAGCGTTTTGCCATCGGCTGACAGGGTGTAATTGTCCACCATTCCAAGTATTTTGAACAATTCATCTTCTGTTTCCATTTTGAGGCAGGCTTTTTGAGTAGCCGCTATCTTGGAAAATTTGATTCTGCCGATGCCAGAGGCTTCGTACTCACCGGTAAAGGTGTTGCAACCACCGCTGCCTTCAATCCGCTGACTGCCGCCCCTGAGAACAAAGTAGGGTACGTTAACACTTGCGGAAAAGGCAGTCCCATGTAACTCAATGAGTTGCCATTTCTTGTCAGTCACTTTCTGAGCGTCGTCTATGGTGGCAACGCCAGATGATTGTTTGGCACTTTGCTTGGTGCTGTGGCAGGAAGCGGCACCCAATGCTATCATCAGGCATACTGGATAAAAAACTTTTTTACACATCATCATATTTCTGTTTTTAATTGTCACAGCAAAAATGATGCCTTGTTTTATCAAAATAGAAAAATGATGAAAATATGATTTGAAAATGAATCAGTATTTCTTCAATTCTCCATTTTGGAGGAGGTACAATTGTTGGTTGTCAACCAACCAAATATTCTTTTTTCTAATTGGTTCTTTCTTTAAAATTTGTGTATGCCCAACAATTTGGATAATATCAGGAACAAAATGTTCCGGTTCTTCCCAAAGTTCGTTGACATCCGCCCAGACAGGACTGCTGAAATCGTCCCATCCGCCGCGATAACCCGAACATTCGTAAAAATTGGACGGATTACTTCTAAACAAGCCATTTACCTGTGCTTCCAAAGTATCACCCTGTTCTGACAATTCTTCGTGATGCAGGTCATACCAACCTTTGGTGATACCGGCATGAATGAAAAGATATTTGCCAACCTGTTTACACATTTGGAACAAACCGGAAGTGTCGCCGGTAAGAATTTCGTGGTATTTTTCATAATACTTTCCGTCAAAACGGCTTGCCTGAAATTTCATGTCAAAGTAATGAAACTCATGGTTACCAATCAACAAGGTTACTCTTTCGGGAAATTCCCTTTTAAAGGCAACAATGCGTTGAAGCCCTTCGTATGCGTTTTCTTCGCTAAATTTTTCCTGCGGATAATGGTCCACATAATCACCAATAAAAATCACTTCACCGGTATATTCTAACGCCGGTTTCCAGAAATCACGTCCATGTATATCCGGAACTATCAAAATTTCATTTTCCATCGTTTATCTATTTTAGATTTTTACAAAAATAATAAAAAATCGGATGAAAAACAACTTTTTTATGATTTCTTCGCCACATATTTCCACAAGTGCGAAATAATTTCTAACTTTGCCCTGTTTTTTATTTATTTCAGTGATGCAGATAGCCAATCCGATATATGACGTGGTCTTCAAATTTATGATGGAAGACAGCAAGGTTGCCAAAAAATTCATTTCCGCCATGCAACGAAACATGCAGGACGAAGATTTTTTCTTTGAGCCGATGAAAGAAAATGTTCGCGAAAATGAAACGCTGAAAAAGACAGTCACCGAACTGAAAAGCGAACTCGAAGACAAAGACCGCTTGATAGCCGAACTGAAGAAGAAATTGAACAGCAATCTGTAAATATTAACGCTATAATGCCTTGACAATAAACATCTTGCAAAATATTGATAAAAAATCTTTTTTTATATAAAAGAAAGCCATATCTTTGTCCCTCTGATAAAAAATGAATGAGCAAAAAAGAAGGTATGGAAAATAAAAAAGAGGTAGCAGCCGGAGAGGTGCAAAAAGAGAAGTTGAAATCGCTTCAATTGACGTTGGACAAGTTGGACAAAGAGTTTGGCAAAGGCTCTATCATGAAAATGAGTGATAAGGTAGTAGAACAGGTGCCGTCAATTCCGACAGGTTCAATCGCCTTGGACATAGCGTTAGGCATCGGAGGTTTGCCGCGTGGACGTGTGATTGAGATATTCGGACCTGAATCGTCAGGTAAAACCACTTTGGCTATCCATGCCATAGCCGAAGCCCAGAAGTTGGGCGGTATTGCAGCATTTATTGATGCAGAGCACGCTTTTGACCGTTTCTACGCGCAAAACTTGGGCGTAAAGATGGATTCGCTGTATGTATCGCAGCCGGACAACGGCGAGCAGGCTTTGGAAATTGCCGACGCCCTGATTCGTTCCAGTGCCATCGACATTTTAGTGATTGACTCTGTGGCAGCGCTCACGCCCAAAGCCGAAA
Source organism: Bacteroidales bacterium (assembly GCA_031287245.1). GTDB lineage: Bacteria > Bacteroidota > Bacteroidia > Bacteroidales > UBA4181 > JAIRLS01. The sequence continues at coordinate 9,168 of JAITTD010000120.1, read as the reverse complement.
TAGAAGGTGATATGGGCGATTCGCGAATGGGTTTGCAAGCCCGCTTGATGTCACAGGCATTGCGAAAACTGACTGCCAATATCAGCAAAACCAACACTTGCTGCATATTTATCAACCAGTTGCGCGAAAAAATCGGTGTCATGTTTGGTAATCCCGAAACGACCACCGGCGGTAATGCCCTTAAATTCTACGCTTCTGTGCGCATTGATATTCGCAAGACTACTGCCATCAAGGAAGGAGAAGAAGTAAGCGGCAACCGCGTGAAGGTGAAAATTGTGAAGAATAAAATGGCGCCGCCTTTCCGCCGCGCCGAATTCGATGTGATTTACGGAGAAGGCATTTCCCGCATCGGCGAAATCGTTGATTTGGGCGTTACATTAAATGTCATCAAAAAAAGTGGCTCATGGTTCAGTTACGGCGACACCAAATTGGCACAGGGACGCGAAGCGGTGAAACAATTGCTGAAAGACAACGTAGAGTTATCCGAAGAGTTGGAAGCCAAGATTCGGGCTGCTCTCAGTTCAAATCCCAATATAGTGGATGTTCCCATTACAGACAGTGAATAATCTGGTACGGTTGTGAGACAATGGTGATTCGGTTGTATTTCATTGTCAACTGTCAATTGTCAATTGTCAATTATCAATTGCTCTACGGCTACCGGAAAATAACCGTATTCCAAGTTGTGTATCTTTTGAGCCAGCGTTGCAGGTGTATCGTCCGGCTGAATCGCGCATTTTGCCTGTATGATAATATCGCCCTCGTCATAATTTTCATTGACATAATGAACTGTGATGCCCGATTCGACATCGCCGCTTTCAATAACGGCGCGGTGGACATGTTCACCATACATTCCTTTTCCTCCATATTTGGGCAGCAGAGCAGGATGGATATTGATGATTTTTCGGGGAAAGGCTTGAATTATTTTTTCGGGAACTTTCCATAAAAAACCCGCTAACACAATTAAATCAGGCGACAGTGCTTTCAAGGCATCTACAACACTGTCCGTATGGTAAAACTCGTCCTTTCCGAATACGACAGCAGGAATACCCAACTGCTTTGCCCGTTCGAGCACATAAGCATCTTGCCGGTTGCAATACAACTTCTGGATGTTGACGATGCCTTTCCCCCTGAAGTATTCGGCAATCCGCTGCATATTTGTCCCCGAACCGGACGCAAAAATGACTATCTGTTTCATTACTTGACTTTTAAACTAAAAAATACTATTTATCAGTTATTTTTTTGACTGAAAACGGAAAAAAACGTACAAAAGTATCATTTTTTTTATAAAAATGACTACTTTTACAGCAATAAATTTTGGTAGTTTATGGTGACAGATTTGAAGTACTTACGGCAGATGACAGGGGATAACGCTGAAATCATGAAAGAAATGATTGATATGTTCCTCACTCAGTTGACTGAAACAAGCGTGGAATTGGAATCCCTGTACGAAAACGGCAACTGTCTTGAATTGAGCCGTTTGGCTCATAAAATAAAGTCATCCGCCCTGGTAATGGGCGCCGAACAAATGGCTCAGAATATGATTGACCTGGAAAAGTGGGCGAAGGAAAACGTACCCCAATCCGAAAAGTGTAAAACAGCCATTAGAGAATTCCATGTATTAAGTGTAGAAGTGAGAAAAGAATTGGAGGAACAATTAAAATAAAAACCATCCACCCCTAAATTATAAATTAAAATTTCATTCTCTATGAAAAAAAGTAGCGTTTTATGGATGTTATTCCTTGTTAGCATCAATTTTACCATCCCAGCGCAGGATACTCCTGCATGGGCGAAAGAAACGCCCAAACAGAAAGCCGACCGCATGGCTTGGTGGACACACGACCGTTTCGGAATGTTTATCCATTGGGGCACATATTCCTTAGCAGCACGGCACGAATGGGTGAAAAATAACGAAAAGATTTCGGATGCCGACTATCAAAAATATTTTGAACATTTCGATCCTGATTTGTACAATCCCAAAGAATGGGCAGCCAAAGCCAAAGCGGCAGGCATGAAATATGTGGTCATCACCACCAAACACCATGAAGGATTCTGCCTGTGGGACAGCAAATACACCGATTTCAAGGTAACCAATACCCCTTACGGAAAAGATCTGATCAAGCCATTTGTGGATGCTTTCCGCGCAGAAGGCATCAAAATAGGCTTCTATTACTCGCTGATAGACTGGCATCATCCCGATTTTCCTTACGATGGCGTGCATCCCAACGGTCCAAAAGACAAAGATGAGCGCAAAGCCGCCAATGCCACACGCGACATCAAGAAATACCAGCAATACATGAAAAACCAAATGACCGAACTGCTGACAAAATACGGTCGCATTGATGAGTTGTTTACAGACTTTTCCTATCCGGGTGAAAACGGGAAAGGGCATGAAGACTGGGATTCGGAAGGTTTGCTGAAACTCATTCGCCAATTGCAGCCCAACATAGTGGTGGATAATCGCTTGGATTTGGAACATACCGACTGGGGCTGGGATTTCGTGACTCCCGAACAGTATATGCCGAAAGAGTGGCCAACCATTCGCGGGAAACGTGTGCCGTGGGAAACTTGCCAGACTTTTTCAGGGTCGTGGGGCTACTATCGCGATGAACATTCGTGGAAGAGCGTCCGTCAGTTAGTGGTAATGCTGATTGAAGTAACCAGCAAGGGCGGAAACCTGTTGCTCAACGTGGGACCTACGGCACGCGGTCTTTTCGACGATCGTGCCAATGAACGTTTGGAAGGCATGGGCAAATGGATGTACCTCAACAGCCGTTCCATTTACGGATGTACGCAAGCCCCCGATGATTTTAAAACACCGGAAAACTGTCTGTTGACCTATCACCCTGCGACAAAACGCCTCTACGTTCATGTGCTTGACTGGCCTTTTCAAACGCTGCATTTACCGGGTTTTGCCGGAAAATTCAAATACGCCCAGTTGCTGAACGATGCATCGGAAGTGCGTTTTAACATCACTGGGGACGATGTGACTTTCAATCTTCCCGTTCAGAAACCGAATACGGAAGTGCCTGTCATTGAACTTTATTTAGAATAACGTGTGCATCGCTATTTTATCGAATTAGCCTACAAAGGGACACACTTTTGCGGTTGGCAATTGCAGCCCAACGGAATAACTGTACAGGGCGAATTGGAACGGGTGATGACTTTGCTGCTGCGCGAACCCGTCCGTCTGACAGGTGCAGGGCGCACAGACAGCGGCGTACACGCTTCCTGCTTTGTGGCTCATTTCGATGCGTCAAGCGAAGAATTGCACAAAGATGTAACATTATTGTACAAACTCAATCAACTAATCAGCAGTGATATATCTGTTTATCGGATTTATCCGGTGGCATCGGATGCTCACGCACGTTTTGACGCTGTTTCGCGCACATACCAATATCGCATTGCCAAAGTCAAGAACCCTTTTACGATTGAGTTGGCATACCATCTGTACCGTCCGTTGGATATGGAAGCGATGAACACGGCAGCAAAAATTTTGCCCGAATATACGGATTTCACCAGTTTCAGCAAGTTACACGGCAATGCTGTCACCAACCTTTGCAGGTTGACAGAAGCGTATTGGGCGGAAAACGTACAAAGCAAAGAATTGACATTTACTATTACCGCCAACCGATTTTTGCGAAATATGGTGCGGGCTGTTGTCGGCACCATGCTGGAAATTGGCTTGGGAAAACGTTTGCCGGAAGATATACGGCAGATTATTGAGGCGAAAGACAGGAGTGCTGCCGGAACATCAGCGCCGCCGCAGGGTCTGTATTTGACAAACATTGTATATCCCTGTAAAACAAGACTATGAAACAACACGGCTACATACATATCCTGCAAACAATCGTTTTGCTTTTTTCTTTCCTTTCCCTCACACAGGCACAAGGGATGAAGGGGCGTATCACCAATGAAAAGAACGAACCGGTTGTCAGCGCGTCCTTGTATATCAAAGAATTACGACAAGGAACCACTGCCAATGAAGAAGGTGATTACGAACTGAAAATCCCTGCCGGAAACTACACCTGCATTTTTCAATCAATGGGATATGAGACTGCCACTCATAATGTTACCATCGGACAAGGCGTCACTCTGCTGAATATTGTTCTGAAAGAAAAAATCTATGAAATAAGGGAAGTGGTGATTTCCAACAAACGCGAAGATCCGGCTTACAACATCATGCGAAGGGCTATTGCTATGGCTCCTTATTACATGAATCAAGTGAAAGAATATGATGCAGAACTGTACCTGAAAGGCTCGGTACACGTTGTCAAAATATCGGCAGTGGTGAAACGTATGGCAAAAAAGGAATTGGAAGGCATCAAGGAAGGCAATACCTATACCGAGGAATCGGTGAACGAGATTAAATTTACCGCACCCAACAAATACAAGCAGAAAGTACTCAAAAAAACAGGCAATTTACCTGAAAAACAAGAAGTAGCAGACGCTCTGCAAATGATCACCGTCAGCGTGTATGATGCTACCGCTGTGTTGCCGTATATTTCGCCGCTTTCAACAAGCGCTTTTGCTCATTACCGGTTCGCCTACGAGGGTTTCAGCGAGGAAAACGGGCGCATGATTTACAAGATACGCATCACCCCGAGCCATAAAGGGAAACAGTTATTCTCAGGATATATCTATATTGCAGACAATTTTTGGAATGTGCATAATATGGATTTGTCGGGCGAATTTGTCATCGGTGGCAAATTCAGGGTACAAATCAATTTCGGCGAGGTGGGTGAGAATGTGTGGCTACCAGTGAGCCACCGCATTGATTTTGCCGGTTCAATACTCGGCAACAAGGGCGATTTTCGCTATATCTCATCATTGAAATACAACAATATCGCTGAAAATACTGCTTTGCGCAAGCCTGACGCTTTTAAACTTGCCGAGCAACAGCGCCAAACGGCTCAAACAGAGGCAGCCCCCTCTCCTACTCCATCTCCTGCCAAAAAAACGGCGCAGAACAAGAACAATAAGAAGATAGAAAAAATACTTTCGCAAGAAGATTTATCCAACCGCGATGCTTACAGATTGGCAAAGTTGATGCAGAAAAGCGCGGAAAACGAGAAACCCAAAGAAAAATCCCTCAATCTGACCGACAGTTACTATGAGGATTACAAAGTGGAAGTAGATAGCAACGCCCGTCAGTCAGACACCGCCTATTGGGCAAAAATACGCCCTGTGCCTCTGATGGCGGACGAACTGAAAGCATACCGGCAGGAATGGAAGCCGATAAAAAAAGATAGCACCAAGAAAGGGTTAAAGCCACCGATAAATCCGGATATGACATTGCGCACTCCGACAAATAACGCATGGCGCGGCGGCACTCTGTCATTAGGAAAGGCGGGAACATTGAAATATCCGGGGTTGAAACCATCCAAAGCGGGATTCAACACGGTGGACGGCTTTTATATCGGTCAGAAAATCACCTGTTACAGGGATTTTGCTGCAAAAGCCAATGAAAAGCGCTTTTCCATCACGCCCGAAGTCGTTTGGGCTATCAATCGCAAAGCGCTGATGTGGAATGTGAGTACAGAACTGACCTATTCGCCCTTGCATCGCGGGTATGCATCGCTTTCCGCCGGACGTCAAACAACAGATTTTGCGGGACAAAAAGGGACGCACCCGTTTGATAACACGGTAGCATCGCTTTTTTTCAGACGCAACCATCTCAAACTGTACGATAATCAATTCATCAAGGCAAGCAATACGGTTGATATCGCGAACGGGTTGCAATTATACACCGACTTGCTATATGAAAAGCGCACTTTCTGTGACAATATCAGTGATTATTCGTTTTTTTACAATAAAAAAAGGGATTACAGCCCTAACCTTCCGCCCAATGAGGCTATAACGGCTCAGATTCCTGCGCATCAACATCTCTCTTTCACGATAAATCTTAGTTACACGCCGCGCCAATACTATCGCATAGGAAGAGATAATCGCAAGCGGATGATGCGGTCGGATTTTCCTACCTTTGCAGCAAGTTGGCAAAAAGGAATGGCGCTTTGGGGCAGTAGCAGCGATTATGATCAAATCAGCCTGAGTCTCTCCCAGAATATCAGCACCGGCGTGATGCAACATTTCAACTATCAGATTCGTGGCGGGAAGTTCGTCAACCGGCGGCAACTGTACTTTCCGGATTTCAGGCATTTCAGCACAATGGAAATAGCCACCGTCCGTTCGTCAGAACTGAGCCGGTTCAGTCTGCTGGATTTTTACCGCTACAGCACAGGCAGCGGATTTGTGGAAGCCCACGCCCACTTCAGTACGCCATATTTAGCGTTGAAATTCCTGCCCTTTTTCAACAACCGGCTGTTTAACGAAAGCCTGCAAGTCAATTACCTCTACACGCCCGAAATGAAACACTATACAGAGTTGGGCTATTCGCTCGATTTGTTGATGCGCATCGGTATTTTTGCCGGCTTTGAGAATCTGCACTTCAAACACATTGGAGCGAGTATTTGCCTGCCGCTGACAATGTTGTGGAATCTATAACGTTTTTTTTCACTGCTTCAGCCCGCTGGCTTCGCTCAAAATGGCTTTCACCGAGCCAACAATGATTTGCGCTTCCACCATCACCGGCACTTTGTTGGCATCGTCCGTCACCCACACCACTGCATCTTCGTTGCCTTTGAAAAGAGTGCCTTCCACTAACTGAATGGCGCATTTGATGCAGTTGTATTCCACTTTTTTGCGGGTTTTCACTTTTTCCTTGCCCAGATAGCGAATATAAAGATGATATGCCTCGCTGTCGAGAATCATGTCGATGGGAATCTGCTCTCCTGCCTTGTAGCGGCTAAAATCAACGCTGCGAAAGTAATACACCGCCGACAAAACATCAAACAGGCAGGGCGTGAGAGGTATCGTAGCCTCTACTCCCGGATTGTCGCGCTTACGCACGTAGGTGTTGATTTGCTTTTTAGCATAATCAAACTTGTAATCCTCAAAGGCGGTATAGGTTCCTTCGAGCACATCGCGCTCGTACCAAAGCGGCATCTGGCTTTCGGGGTCAATAAACGATTGATATTTTTCCCTTACCGTGAAAATCCAGTCGTACGATTTGAAGGTGGTTCCCAATGCCCAAAGGTGCAGCACATCACGCCCTTCCCAGCGTTTGGCAGTCACCGTAAAATCGACCTCACCGGCGTGCAGCCATATAAATCCCCAGTTATAATAGGCGTCGTATTTCAGTTTTTCGCCGCTTTGAAAAGCCTTGCTGTCTATCCGGCAGGGCGCTTGCGCGAAAACCGTTGGCACACAAAGGGCGGCTGCCACTACTGCCACACAACAAGCGAACGATGGGATAAACTTAATTTGCACGATGAATTTATTTTCTGCAAATATAAGCAATTTGTATTATATTTGTACGTTTTTGTAAAAAAGAACAGATGAAAAAATATATCATAGCATGGATAACCGGCGCTGCGGTCATTTCTTGCGCAGGAGTGTCGAATGTTGAACTGTTGCGGGCTAAAACGATTGCCTGCACCAAGCAGCAGTTTGCAGATCAGCCTTTCGGCTTCGAATTGACGGTGGAAAACCTCGAACAGCACTACAAGCCGGCGCTGAAATCGGAACATTTCCTGATGAACGGGCAGCCAGACGAAGCGTACCGCTTTTTCAAGGGACAAACGGAATTGCTGTTTCGCAAGGCTTACAACAGCCCGCTGGAAGTGATGTCGGGCACCATACACAGTTCCAAAGTCAAACTGATGAACGGAATATGCGCAGGCATCAGCCGCAAGGAATTTTTCTGGAAATTTTCCGACTGGCAGTACGACAGCGCCGATGTTTTGACGCTTCATTCGCCGTCCACAGGTTGTTCCTTTCACTTTCTTTTCGCCAGAGACAAGTTAAAAAGCATCAAAATCGTCAACCGGCAAAGAGAACTCGAAAGACTGCACCGAAACAGAATATCAGAATTGAAACAAAGCAAAAATTTTCATCATTTTTGAAAAAAAAATAACAAATTTAAAAATTTTATTTATTTTTGCACCTCGTTAATCAAATGAAGATGTACAGAACGCATCACATCACTTATCGCATCCGTTTTACCGAATATCGGATGAAGCCGATGACTCGCAGACACGAGCCGATGACTCGCAGACACGAGCCGATGTCACGCAGACACGAGCCGATGTCTCGCAGACACGAGCCGATGTCACTCAGACACGAGCCGATGTCACGCAGACACGAGCCGATGTCACGAAGACACGAGCCGATGTCACGCAGACACGAGCCGATGTCACGCAGACACGAGCCGATGACCCACCAATGGAATAATTTATCATCAAAAATAGAACACCCAATTTAAAAAAGAAAGTCATGAGAACAACAAGATCAATTCCGGCGAAAGACGCCGACTTCAATGTGGCACAGGACACAATTATCAACATTTCCTACGAAAATCGCGTGGCGTGGGGGCTTGACTCCGACTGGTTAGACGCAGTGAGCGCAAAGGGCAACCTGTGGGACAGCGCCTATATGGCATACCTGCCCGAAGCCACCCGCACGCCCCTGATAACGTTCGAGAAGAACGAGGCACGCAAAGTGTATGAAAAGGATTTGCGCCTGCTGGTGAAAAGCCTGCAAAGCAATCCCAAAGTAACGGCTGACGATCTTCGCAGCATGGGCATCGTGGCGCCCTCCTCGAGCAGAACGCCGGTGCCAGCGCCCACGACCTATCCGGAGTTTTCAACCGACAGTTCAACGATTCGCCGTCTGGCAGTGCATTTCCGCAACGCCGGCAGCGATTCGTCCGGCAAACCCAAAGGCGTGCACGGCGCCGAAATCAGATGGGCAATACTCGACGCAGCGCCCGTTTCGGTAGCAGACCTCATCCACTCCTCGTTTGACACGCGCACTCCTTTTACCCTCGAATTTGACGAACCGGAACGCGGCAAAACCGTGTGGTTATGCCTCCGCTGGGAAAACACACGCGGCGAAAAAGGTCCGTGGAGCGAAATCGAGAGCGCAATTGTGCCCTGATTGCATTCTTTCCGCCCGGCGTTTCACAAAAACAGCAAAAGGGTAGATACGATGGTCAGCAGGTAAACAGTCAGCCGGTAGCGGCTTTCGGACACTTTTTTGACGAAAACAACGCCCAACCATGCACCAATGGCGATGGCAGGCAGCATTTTGAGGTTGAACAGCAAACTGTCG
>JAITTD010000073.1 GCA_031287245.1 Bacteroidales bacterium | reverse complement strand
TGTCAACTGTCAATTCAATTATATGTAGAGTGTATTTTCATTGTCAATTGTCAATTGTCAACTGTCAATTAAATGTATATTCCTGAAATTAATGATTGTTTTCAATTCTACGGTTCCATCAAAAATAACCTTTGTAGAGAGCAATCTGTCGCCCAAAAGGTTTTTCAGGTATTCCAAATTGTTTGTAAAATCGGAATGAAAAGAGGTTGCCGATTTTATTTCATAAGCATGGTATTCATTTCCAAACTCTTGCACAAGGTCAATTTCCCTTTGCGATTTGTCGCGATAGAAGGAAAGATTGTTCGTTTTGCCTGTATTAAACCGTTTTTTCAGAAATTCAAGCACAACATAATTTTCAAATATTGCCCCGTATAATGGGTGCGTTTTTAATTGTTCTGCTTTTTCTATTCCGAGCAAAAAACAGACTAATGCCGTGTCATAGAAATAAATTTTGGGCGTTTTCACAAGCCGTTTACCGATATTTTTGAAAAAAGGTGGCAAACGAAAAATGACATACGATGCTTCGAGAACGCTCAACCATTCCTGAATGGTTAAATACGAAACACCCACTTCGTTAGACAATGCAGAGGCGTTAAATTCAGAGCCTGTTCTACCGGCACACAGACGTATAAAAATCTGAAATTTACTTCTGTCTTTGATGTTAATGATTTGTCTTACATCACGTTCAATATAAGTATTGTAGTAATTTCCAACTATATCCTGTGGTAAGATATTATCGCTCCAAATGGCAGGATAGCCGCCTTTGAATAACAAATCATCGGTCTTGCCACCGGCGTGCTCGCCCAATTCCGACAACGAAAGCGGCAACAATGTAGTGAGCGCAACCCTGCCCGCAAGCGATTCGGTAATTTTTGCAAGTAACAAAAAATTGCTGCTGCCGGTAAGCACAAAACGATAGTCCGGATTTTCATCAACAACTACCTTTATGTAGGGGAAAAGTGAAGGATAATTTTGCACTTCGTCCAACACAACACCATTTTTGCCATATTGTTTCAAAAAATCTTCCGGCGATTTTTCAATTTCTTCCACCACATCAACACGGTCAAGATTGAAATAGACATAGTTCGGGAAAGCCATTTTACACAAAGTGGTTTTGCCTGATTGCCGTGGTCCCGTTATCGCAACCACCCGAAAGGATTGCGATAATCGTGTAACTTCACTGTGTAATTCTCTTATTATCATATCATTAATCTACGTTTGGACAGATTACAAGTTGAACTTATAATCTGTCCGCAAAGATACATGAAATTTTCAATATATCAAGTTTCGGGTTTCAAGTTTCAAGTTTCAGGTTCGTAATTCGTAATTTTTAATTCGTAATTTTTCCAAGTTCGTAATTTTTAATTCGTAATTATTTGAAACTCGTGCGTATGATTTTCGGAAGGTGCTAATCCTTTTATCTCCACTTGGATTTTCCCGTCTTTGATGGTACACAACAGGTAAGTGTTGTTGCCGTTGATTACCGTTGGGAATGCCGCTTTTGCATCTGCTTCTTTGCAGGCGTAAGAATGGGTATGACCCGAAAACATGATGTCAATTCCTGTCCGGTTGAGAATCGGCATAATGGTTTCTTGGAGATGCATATTGACATGAGATGTGCCTGCTGCGGGTGCAACGTGCAGAAAGACAATGCGAGCCGCTGCGTTTTGAAATTCGGGAGACGCCACCGTTTGTGCTAACCAACGGGCTTCTTCTTCTCGATAGGAATCAAAAGCAGCCAGATTGAAATATTCGGGATGGCTGTCCTCCTTGTCTTCGCCACAATCCAATACAAGAAAACTGATGTCGCCGATGTTGAACCGGTAGTAAACCGTTCCATTGCGGGTGGGAAAATAATCAGGCACGGAAGTGGCAAAAGGTCCTCTTGTTTCATGGTTTCCCCTGTTGAAAACGATGGGCGTTTCTGAAGCGAACATCTCTACGGCGGCATCCATGCAACCATCAAAGAGCATCTTTTCGTCCAGCAACCATTCCCACATGTCACCATTGAAGCAAACAAAATCCAAAGCGCCGAAATTAACCTGACTGCAGAGTTTTTGCATGAAACCGGCGCGACTGTGTATATCATTCAAAACGAGGAATGAAATGTCTTTTTTACTTTCGCTGAATGTTGTGAATGAAAGATCATCGCTTGCAACGGTGTCCCTGTAAATGAGTGACCTTTTTGCCAGACTGAAGCCGATTTTTCCGGTATAAATCCGGTAACGGTACTTTGTGCCGGACAACAGCTTGTTGACGTGCACCCGGTGCAAGGTTTCGGTAGCCACGATATTTCCGGCTATCGTTTCATAATAACTGGTTTTTTCTCCGGTAGCGATATTTTCAATTTCTACCCAGGACGGTCCCGGCAAGTCGGTTGTCCATACGACAGTAAGCCCATCGGTTGCCATATCGCACAAATAAGGACCGTGAGAGATGGTGATGTTCCGCCCGCACAAAGCACTGATTACTGACAGGAGAAAGAATAATCGTTTCATTATCGGACAAAGTTATACAAAATTTTGCAAAATTCAAAATTTTTATGGAAATTTGCAAAAAATTTAAAAATCATCACCATGTTAAAAGTTAAAACCTGTTTTTTATTGATTCTTTTGTGTGCACTAACGGCAAACGCCCAGTTACGGAACGCCGATGTGTACAAACTTCCGGAAATGGACAAATCCAATACGCGGGAAATGATCCGTATCCCCGATTTCGGCGGATACCATACCATGAAATGCGACTTCCATACTCATACCGTTTTTTCCGATGGAAGCGTGTGGCCTGCGATTCGGGCTACCGAAGCCTGGCAAACCGGATTGGACGCTGTTGCCATCACCGACCATCTTGAACACCGTCCACGCAAAAACATCCTGCAGGGCGACCACAATGAAGCGTACAAAATCGCCCGTCAAAAAGGCGACGAAAAAGGGATCATCGTGATCAAAGGTGCGGAAATTACCCGTGCCAAACCCTTGGGACACTTGAATGCCTTGTTTCTCACCGACTCCAATCCTCTGGATACGGAAGACCCGTTGAAAGCAATAGACATCGCCGTGGAACAGGGCGCTTTCATCATGTGGAATCATCCGGGCTGGCCCGACAATAAATCAACGCTCTATCCCATTCACGAACAGTTGATCAAGGAGAAAAAAATCCATGGCGTCGAAGTATTCAATGAATTTGAATACTATCCGGTAAGTTTCGACTGGTGTAAAAACATGAATCTGGCGTTTATGGGCAATTCCGATATTCACGCCCCGATTTCGGAACTTTACGGAACAGAAATTCGTCCGATGACGCTGGTTTTCGCTTCTGAACGCACGGAAAAAGGCATCAAAGACGCTCTGTTTGCCGGACGTTGCGCCGCCTTTTTCAACGGACAATTAGCAGGACGCCCCGAACACCTTCGCGCACTGCTGAAAGCCTCGCTGACACTGAAAACAATTCAGGCAGAAAAGGGCATAACCGATGTGAGCAACCATTCCGATGTCTCCTATACCATCGCTTTCGACAACAAACAGATAACATTCCCTGCCGGAAAAACCGTGCGCGTGACGCTTCCGAAAACAGGCAAAGCAAGCGTACTGAACTGTTTCACAGGAAAGGACGAACACCTGACCCTCGATTTTCCCCTGTGACTTTTCCCGAAAATGCCAAATTAGGTAGTAAAACATCGCCAAATTAGGTAATTTGAAAATTGTTTTGTATCTTTGCCAGCACAAAAAATAAGTAATGCGATGAAAGAATATAAATACCGTATTGCAGATAAACTGCTGGAATACAGATTAGAAGAGGCTGGTGCAGTGTTGGTGGAAGGTCCAAAATATTGCGGTAAAACCACCACCGCCGAACAGCAAGCAAAATCTACGCTGTATATGGCTGATCCGGAAAAGAAAAAACTGTATTTGCAGTTAGCCAATCTGAATGTAAAAATGCTCCTGACAGGCGAGTGTCCGCGACTGCTTGATGAGTGGCAACTTGCCCCGCAACTGTGGGATGCCATTCGTTTTGAAGTTGACCGCCGCAATGCCGAAGGGCAGTTTATTCTTACAGGCTCTGCCGTTCCGGTTGCTAACGATGATATTTCCCATAGCGGCACGGGACGTTTCGCGTGGATAACAATGCGTCCGATGTCGCTGTGGGAATCAAGAGAATCGTCGGGAGAGGTCAGTTTAGAGGCGCTTTTTGACGACAATATCCGAATTGAAGGGTACAACAAACTCTCTCTCAATGATATTGCGTTCCTGACTTGTCGCGGCGGATGGCCAAGCGCCACAGATAAAACGGAGCGGGCAGCGCTTCGTCACGTGTATAACTACTACGATGCGGTGGTAAAATCAGATATTTCGCGAGTGGATGATACGGTGCGCAATCCTGAACGGGCGAAACTGCTGATGCGATCTTATGCCCGAAATCAAGGCAGCCAAACGAGTATCAGTGTCATTCGACAAGATATGGCAGTGAACGATGACGAGACGCTTGCCGACAAAACGGTGCTGTCGTATATTGATGCCTTGAAAAAGATTTTTGTTATCGAAGATATGCCTGCATGGAATCCTAATCTGCGCAGCAAAACTGCCATTCGCACCAGCGATACCCGCTATTTTGTTGACCCTTCGATTGCGGTTGCCGCACTGGGTCTTGGACCAAAAGATTTGCTCAACGACCTTGAAACATTCGGATTGATGTTTGAAACGCTTTGTGTGCGCGATTTACGGGTTTATGCCGATGCTTTGGACGGGCAAGTGTATCACTATCGCGACAAAGACGGGCTTGAATGTGATGCGGTACTTCATCTGAGAAATGGATCGTATGGTCTTATTGAAATAAAACTCGGCGGCAACGATGCCATCGAATATGCCGCCACAACACTGAAAACTTTGGCAAATAAAATAGATACTGCTCGAATGAAAAAAAACGCTTTTCTAATGGTTCTAACCGCTACAGGCGACTATGCTTTTCAGCGAGAAGACGGGGTATATGTTGTGCCGGTGGGTTGTTTAAAACCGTAGAAAGGAGTGAGGATTGGCAATTGCTTTTCCATACGCATTTTTTAAATCCATTCCTACATTGTGCCAATCTGATTTAAGATTGATGCTGTCTTGTTTCAATCCGTCCATTTTTCTCAACGCCATACGTTTACTGA
>JAITTD010000033.1 GCA_031287245.1 Bacteroidales bacterium | reverse complement strand
GGGTTTCTTGGGCTTGGGTTTCCAAAGGCACATTTCGATTTTTTGTATTGAAGAATTGGGTTCATCTTCAAAGAAAATATCTTTTTCATCAATGTCTTTGTAATCCAACGCTGGATAATCGGGATTGTTTTCCCTGTTAATCAAATAATAATCAAATTTGTTTTCCATTTTTTTCTGTTTTTATCATTTGCCGCAAAATTACTACTTTTTTCAAACTTTTCTTAACGATAAGATGCCGGCGGATTGGGACTAATGGCTGCTGTTACGTCGTATTCGGTGCGATAGTCGGGCGAACCTTTGAATTGAATGTCGCGCCTTCCGTAATAACTGCCATAATACTGGCAGTTGGTGTCCACCCAGTTGGTCACCTGCAATATTTCTACAGGGGTGAGTTGGATGCTGCGGTGCACCTTTGCCAGCGCTTCCGCCCGTTTTTGTGCCGCAGGATCGGCTAATTTCACGTCGGGCGTCAACATGGCAACCAAAACGGAAGTATATGAGCCCAGCGATTTTGCGGGCAGATAGTGGATATTCCCGTCCTTGGGGTGATTTTCGCCAATCACCGGTCCCAGTATGCCTCTGTCGTACTGAAAAGTATATCCCCAGCCGTTCGATTGGAGGTAGTAATCATTGCCACCCTCAGCGCTCACCGCTTCCTTCGTGAAATTCTGAACGGCGATTCCACCGTGTTTTCTGCGTTCGGGCACTAAACTTTCATACGATTCATTGAACAGGCGGGTTTCTTTGCCAGATAAATTCAGTTTACCCGGTGAATCGGCTTGACTGTGGCAACTTACACAATGTTTGTCCCATACCGGCTGCACATTTTTCGCATAACTGAGCGTTTTTTCAGCGCTTGCTTCGCCTGTCTGTGCGTAAGGCATTTCGGCTGCGCGTGTCACGGCTTTGGGCGTTTGTCTGTTTCTGTCCGGCGTTTGCGCCACATTTTCGTGGCAACCGATGCAACTTCTCACCTCGCCGGGCATATAGCAAACATAAGTGCGTTCCGTTTGCAACGCACGGAAATTGGCGTCCAGCGCCTGCAGGATGATATTGCGTCCTGCCGGCACAAAGAAGCGAGCCGACCCGTCCTCTTCCACCGTCACCACGCCATGCTGCACTTTTAGCCCCAAATGGGTATCTTTGCTCACCGTAACGTGTTGCTGGTCATATTCATCCTGCATGTAATTAGGTTTATAGAAACGTCTTGCGCCCCACGGACGCGGCACCTGTTCAAGCACCCTCAAGTATTTCACAGCGCCTTTTTCAACGCCAGCCATGCCTTTGTAAACATCCGTAACGATACATTCTGCCAAATCCTTGTCTGCCAAATCCTTGTTTGCCTTGGGCGGAATCACAACCGGTTTTTCACGGGCAACCAACGGAATAGGGCGGAAACAGGATATATTCGGGTCGGAATAAAACGGCTGTACCTTGCCGCCTTCGTGCAAAAGGTACAATTGATAGGATTTGGAATCGTGCCAAACGGGACCGGAAGGCTTATGCGACACCAGAAATTCCGAGCGTGACAGAGGATAACTTTCGCGAAACAGAGGACCTTTGCCGCTGTCGTCGCGAATCCATTTGGATGTGTCGGTATCATCGCGAAAAGAGAATCCCGGTTCGAAGCGAATATCCGTATAGGGCGTCATGTAGGTCATCGGTTCGCGTGTGCGGATATTTTTCGATGTGTTGATGCGCACGATTGTTCCCACACAGTTTTGCGGACAGTGCGGCGTTCCCGTAAAAACGTACTCATTGGGCGAGTCGGGAATGGAGCGTGCCATAATCATGGTGGTGGGATGGTCAATATCATTCCCATAAATTTCCACCGAATTGGTGCCATCGGGATTCATAGCCCAGAGGCATTTGACCGCCACTGCGCCTTTATCAACATATTCCCAGCGCGTATATAGAATGCGTCCGTCGGGCAATAAACTGGGGGTATTTTCGGATACCGAACTGTTGGTCAGTTTTTTCATGTTGCTGCCATCGGCATCGATTCTGTAAATCACCGTAGTGGTGAAAATATCGGGTGCATCGCACAGAATACCGAAATGGCAACGGGTTGAGATAAACGCAATGCCGCCATCCGGCAAATAGCAAGGGTCGAGATCTTCGGTGCCATGGTGATAGCCTGCCACCTGATAGGTTTGGATAATTTCCTGTTCATCATCGGGCGAAAAAGTCAGTTGGCGCAAGCCGCCACCGTCCACACCCACTTCGTAGAGCCGATAACCGATATTTTTAGAGGCTTTGTAGGCAAAAACAATGCGTTTAGCGTCAAACGACACATCAAAAGCGCCAAACACGCCACCGGACAAGGAAGGAACAAGTTCTGTCACTTCGCCGTTGAGAAGGTTGAGCGTACAGAGGTTGCCGCCCGGCATCCAGGCGGAATTGAGGTATTCCGTATAATAGTGATTGCTGTTGTATGTGTATCGTTTCACAAACACAATTTTCTCGATACCTTGTTTAATCAATGTATTCCAAACCTTTTTTTCTTCGCTGTCAGGCGTATAATTCGCAGTTAACTGCGCTTTTCGAGTGGACGTGAATCCGAGTATGCACACAAAAAGGATTCCGGTGGCAACAATGCCGATTAACGACTTTTTCATGGTAATGTATTTTAAATTTTCTCCGTATTATTCAATTTTCAATGATTACGTATTGGTCTTTGCCGATGAATATCACCGACAGATAGCGGACGTCCTTACGGCCTGCAAACAGGTGTGAGTTGCGGTATTTTTCTAATTGAGCGCGGGCTTCTTCGCGTTTTTCCTGCAAGACGGCTTCATCTTTTGCATCTTCTTTTTTGACGTATTTCAATTCCCATACCCATTCGCAGGGAATTTCGGGAAAGAGATGACTGCGTTGCAAGTAAATATCCGCGTAACCCTGTGTCACTTCCATTTCGGTGATGGGCAGGTATAATTTACTCTGCATCAAACTGCTCAGCAATAATATTTTGATATACTTTTCGTTGAAGCGTTGCAAATCGCGGTTAGATAAGCGACTGAAAATGCTCCGGCTCACATAATCAATGAAAAGCGTTG
The DNA here is from genome assembly GCA_031287245.1 of Bacteroidales bacterium. Classification (GTDB taxonomy): domain Bacteria; phylum Bacteroidota; class Bacteroidia; order Bacteroidales; family UBA4181; genus JAIRLS01. The sequence goes on along the minus strand of JAITTD010000033.1, from coordinate 6,201 downwards.
GGTTTTCGCGGAAAGCCAGTTCCCTGATGGAGGCTTTCAGTTCCGAAAAATCAATCAGAACGTCTTCGTTTCTGTCCTGCGTCAAACGCATAATATACTCCCAATAAACCGTCCGTATGGAATAGTTGGGTATCTTCAGCCGCAAAGTGCCTTCTTCCGCACGTTCAATGGTGACCAAACCCATGTAGAACAGCAGGGAAACAAAGGATTTGTTTTCGTGCAGTTCGTCGATAGAGAATTTGAGCGTAATATCCGAAAGGATGCTGTTATCCTGAGCGATGGTCAGCAATGTGGCGCTGTTCTGTTCGTCCGAAACCAATCGCCGCAACCGTCCGTAATCCATTTTCAGGTTTTCGTCAATGATATATTCGGGATTATTTTCACAAGTTGTTATCTGGTCGAAAAAATAGAGTATCATTGAAGGGTTATACACTTTATTGTCGGCTTTGGAATGAAAAAGGTATCCGTTGTACAGAAACTCCATATCCACTTTAATCAGGGATTTATCAACTCCTGTTACTTCTCTCAGCCACTCTACCTCATCCTTTGTAAAACCCAGCATTTCATTGTATCGTTCCTTTAGCGACAGGCTGTTGGAAATATTAAATCCGCTCGTCAGGTCGTCCAGCATAATGGGCGTGATGCCGGTAAGCAGGATGCGGTCGATAGCGGTTTTGCTTCCCTCTTTCAAGGTTTCGTAAAAATCGCGTACCAATCCATTGGCGCGGATAATTTTGCGATAAACATCATCGCCCGTACTTGTTCCCAAGGCAATCAGGTCGTTGGCAAAATGGTCGTATTCATCAATGATGACAAAGACTTTACAATCAATTGACGCCGCCGCCCTGAATGCGATATTAATCATTTCGGTAATAGATTGTTGCCCCTTACATTCCTGTATGAACTCTCCCACATTGAGAATACATTTTTTATGGTTTTCCAAACATGTAAGCACCGCCTGACGGATTTTTCCGGTAAACGAAATTTTGAAATCGTCCTCGCTGTTGGTGTTCAATCCCGAAAAATCGAGATTCAACACCACCATACTGCTATGTTTCGGTGTAGGATGCTTCCCGATGTACAAGTCGCCGAACAGCGTATTGAACTTATCCGCTCCATTGATGTCGTAATAATGTGACAACATCGAAAAGAACAGGCTCTTACCGAACTTGCGGGGACGGGTGAAAAACAGGTATTTGTTATTTTCCTGTTCCAACAATTCGATAAACCGCGTTTTATCCACGTAAGCGTAATTATCCATCATTACGCTTTCAAAATTGGAATTGCCGTAAGGCAGGCGTTTGTATTTCGTATCCATTGCTTGTGTGTTTTTCAGATTACAAAATTAAACAAATGGAAGGTATTTATTTAATTTTTAATGATGCAAACATTTGAAATCGCCTTGGTACGGACATTATCGGTGTATTGAAATACCACCTTTTTCTTTCTTGTGATTTCAATAAGGGGAATACCCGTTCCGAATTTTCCATGTCCCAACCAATTGGTAAACAAAATATTACCATTTGGGCGTATTTCAATTCCGGCAAGCCAGTCAAAATTGAATTGCGGGAAATCCTTTTTGGAAATCATCCACACTACTTCACCCGTGGGTGTCACTTCGCGAATAGAACAGGCGCCGCCGTCGCTAATCATGGTGTTGCCGTTTTTCAGGCGGATAGCGTCAAAGCAATCGCCCGGCGAGGGGAATGTGTGGACAATACTGCCATCGGGGGCATATTCCACCACGCAATGGTCGCCCAACTGCGCGGCAAGATAATTCCCATTGTCCAATTTCCTGACCGTGCGCAGGGAATAATGGTCTTTGGCTTTCGATTGCGTTTGCACCTCCTTCACCACTTTGCCCTGCGGGTTCACTTCAATGATTTTGGCAGTTGAGTTAACGCCTATAAGCGTATTCCCATCTTTCAGGCGTTGGCAACTATGAATTTCTCCCGTTGTTTGGTAGTTGAAAACCACTTTTTTGTTGCGGGTTATTTCGGTCACTTCGGCAATGCCGTTGTCATAGTGCGCAAAAAGGATATTTCCGTTGGGCAGAGCGTGCACCGCCTGCGAATTTTTGGCAAAACAACTCCATATAATATTGCCCTTTCGGGAAAGCATATAAATGGAATCGGCTGCATTGTCCGTAAACAGAATGCGATAGCCAAGTTTTCCAATCAGAGCGTCGGAACGGGTTTCCTGAGCAGGCAGGCTACTGCAAAAAACGCCGGAAAACAATAATATGAACTTTGCGACGTTCATTGGCGCAAATTATTTTCCAAGAAAGCTGTCGTTAATCAGTTTTACCTGATGGCGGACGGATTCATTGCTGTGAACGTTGGCAACCTCGGTGATGATAGCGCCTTCGGGACCGGCAAACTGCCAGTGGTGCGAAAACACTCGCGACAGCGGCACAAACTCACCCGGTAACGTTTTCACCACGTATTTCACCGTGACGCCTCCTTCGTGGCTGGCTGGAATCTTGATGTCGGGAAATGATGCCAGATTATCTTCGCCTTCGCCCACAATGTAACTCAAACCGTTGCGCACCAACCATCCTTCCATTTTGGCTGGCAGTTCGCTTGCCGGTTTTTCGTGCCAGTGTTCGGGCAGCATCTGATTGGGTAACAGGAACATATCCTGCAACATATAGCAATCCTTCTCATCATTGGCATACATGATAGCCGCTAAACCCACTTCCGTGAAATGTCCGGCTCCGTAGTCGCTCACCCAAAGTTGCGAACGGGTTTTGTCGGTAATCGGGTAATTGTAATACTTCATCAATTTGATGATGGCGTCCTTACCGGCTTCTTCATCAAATTTTCCGTCTTTGTAGAAATCAGCATTGTTGAAAGTCAATGCCTCCTTGCTGCAACAGGATTTGGCACTCTCTTTGTCTGCCGATGGCTTGTTTGTGTTGCAGGCTGCCAAAAAAAGACAGGCTGCTAAAATGATGTTTTTCATGATAATATTTAATTATTTATAATTCATTCAATGGTGTGATAACGTATTTTTCGCCGGCTTTGACGGCAAAATCAATTAACTGGTCGCCGGCAGGTTGAACGGTGATCGTTTTTCCGGCAGAAACGACTTTCACAGGCGTTTTGCTACGTAAGCGGCAGGTTTTGTCATAATGGGCTGTTATCACGGCTTTTGTGAGCGTGCTGTTGTTCCATGCCATGTCCACATCGTATCCGCCACGCGCCCGCAAGCCGCGTACTGCACCTTTGTTCCATTTTGCAGGAAGCGCTGGCAGCAAGGACAATTCACCGCTATGGCTTTGCATCAGCAACTCGGTCATACCGGCTGTGATACCTTGAATGGCTTGATTTCCTTCAAAAGAAGGTGTTATCTGACTGTCTTCGGCAGAAGGGTGAATGCTAACATCGGTGCACATTTTGTGCAGTATGTTATATGCGGGTTCGGATTCTCCAAGACGGGCGTAAAGGTTGATTTTCCACGCGCCCGACCATCCCATATTAATGTCGCCGCGGCGTTTCAGCACTACCCTGACGGCATCCGCAAATTCGGGAGTTTTGTATATCGTAATGTCATCATCGGGATAAACCGCCCAAAGGTGCATCGTATGGCGGTGTGTGACCTCTGCTTCCTTGAAATCGTAGAACCATTCCTGTAATTGCCCGAATTGCCCGATCTGATGAGGCGGCAACTGTTTTAAATCAGCTTCGGCCAACGCCCGCATATCTTCATCGACATTCAGCGTTTTCGATGCTTCAATAAAACTGCGTAGCGCATTTCTCACAACCTGCATATCGCCTGCCGATCCAAAAGAAATGGATACGCCATTGCCCTTGTCGTCAATAAAACTGTTTTCGGGCGATGATGCGGGGCAGGTAACCATATAGCCCGTAACAGGATCTTTCACCAGGAAATCGAGGCAAAATTCCATGGAACCTTTCAGCAAGGGATAAATGCGTTGCAGATAGGCAGGATCGGGATTGTACAGGTAATGGTCGTAGAGTTGCTGCATCAGCCACATTCCGGCAAGAGGATAGGTGGCGTGCAGCGGGTTTCCATCGGTAGGCGCCGTGTTGAACCACACATCGGTGCCGTGATGGGCGCACCATCCGCGACATCCATACAGTTCTTTGGCAGTGCGGGCGCCTGCTGCTGCAAGGTTTTCAACGAAAAGCACCAACGATTCGTTCAATTTGGGAAGATTGGTGTTCTCTACACACCAGTAACATTCCTGAATGTTGATGTTGAGCGTCCAGCGTCCGCGCCAGCGCCCGTCGAGGTCGTTGAGCCACATATTGTGATTGTTGAAAGCCAGCGTATTTTCACGTGACGCAGCCAGCATCAAGTAACGTGCATACTGGAAATACTGAGCCTGATAGGCAGGATCAAATGTGCCTTTGCTGATGGCAATCATGCGTTGGGAGGTGGTAGCCTGAGGACTTGGATCATCACCCAAATTGATGCTACAGGCGGAAAATAGCGGACAGTAGTCGTCTGTATGTCTTTTCAATAACTCTTTATACGTTAGTTGCGAAGACTTAGATATATATTTGTTGCAACGTTCATTCGCATCCGCTGACACATCGTTCCAGTTCACCCAGTTAGTGGCTCCGGCAAGGATCAACGTTGCGGCGTCAGCGCCGGTGAGAACGAGTTTGCCGTCTTCAACGGTCAGAGAACCGCCTTCGGGGATCACTTTCATTTTCGACTGCCATTTCATTTTTGGCGGAAGGATGACTTCATTGGGCTTTTCGGAAATGGTGCTGCCCTCCATAATGATTTCATCGCCTTCAGCGCGGGTTGTCGCTGTGGGTTGCAGGCTGGTAAACCAATTGGACAGATTGATTTTGCCTTTTTGGTCTGCTGTAAGCCGTATCACAATCACCTGATCGGGATAACTTGCAAAAACGGTGCGTTTGTAATTGACGCCATCCAATTGATAACTCACCTTTGCCAAAGCGCTGTCCATATTCAGGCTGCGCTGATAGTTAACGGCTTTCGCCAATTCGTGACCATAATCAATGTTCAACTGTGCCATTGCCTGATAATACTGAACGGATTGGGGAATGCTCGCCAATTGCCAAGCCTCTTTTGTAGCCCCTACCCAATCGCGGGCAAAAGCACGTTCACGAATTTTTTCAAGGATTTTCGGTCCCTCCGGATTGTTGGGATTGTAGGGACCGCCTGTCCAAAGCGTTTCATCGTTAAACGGAATGACCTCATGATCAACCGAACCGGGTACCATGGCGCCAAAGCGACCGGTTCCGATGGGAAGACTTTCCCAATACTTGGTGGCAGGCTGATCGTATTTCCAACTCATCGGAACCTGATTGACGTCTATTTGCTCTTCGTTTTTGCACGAATGGAAGGTAAAAAGAACGGCTATTGCCGTCAAAATGCTGATATTCTTCATTATTCTTTAGATATTTTTTAATACAAATTTTCCGATGCAAAGTAAATAAAAAAAAATGCTATTTGCAAGCAAAATACCAGATATTTATTAACATATTTGAGACGGACTGAAAGCCCTAAATTTCCAAGGCAGTTTGAAATTTCGTATAAGCAACGCAAGGAATGAGCCCCAAACAAAAAACATACAGAACCTGTGCAAAGCGAATTAAACCGCTCTGAAAGAGCACTGTAGCAGTATCAAAATTAAGCCCTGAACAAGGCGAATCGCGAGGACGATTCTTCGTAATTTTTAATTTTTAATTCGTAATTTTAAAAAAAAGTGGTAACATTGCAGTTTGAAATTTCTTTATAAAAAACAAAGGGAATATCAATAAATTAACAGTTAAAGAAATGAAAAAGAGTATTTTACCTATCGTTTTGGCGGCAATATTCTGTATGACCGCCTGTAAAAAAGAAGACCAGCCGACGCCGGCGCAGGTTACCACCTTGAGCGCCAGCGTAAGTGATACCGAAGCCATTTGCTGGGGCAAAGTGGTCAAAGGCAGTAGCGAGATTTCGGCATACGGCATTGTGCTGGATGGAGTCTCCCATTGCAATAAAAAAGCCCTTGACAGCCGTAAAAAGGCGGTATAATGTACCTATCATGGAAAAAACATACTACGTTTGGGATCGTAATGACGATATAAAAGGCCGCTGGATGGATGCCGGCAGTGTGCCCTTTGTGAAAGGGGCGCGGTGGATGCGGGGTGCTCGCATATCCGTGCCGCTGCCGCTGCCCTTTGAGTTCAAGCTGGAACCGCTAGGAGGGGG
>JAITTD010000018.1 GCA_031287245.1 Bacteroidales bacterium | reverse complement strand
TAATTATTAAAAAGCCACTGCTTTCAGTCCCAATCCGGTTTTTTCATTGATGCCGCAAATCAGATTCAAGTTTTGCACGGCTTGTCCCGATGCCCCTTTCAGCAAATTGTCCAATACCGAAGTAATCAATACTTTGTTGCCTGTTTTTTCTACGTGAATCAGGCATTTATTGGTGTTTACCACTTCTTTGAGGCTTATTTCCTCCTCTCTGACAAAGGTAAATGCTGCATCAGCATAAAAATTCCGGTATAGCGCGGTCAACTCTTCTTGCGTCTTGTCTGTTTGCGTGTAAGCCGACAGGAAGATGCCGCGTGTGAAGTTTCCTCGCACAGGCAGAAAATTCAGTTCTGCAATGGCGTGTCCGGCAACGGTTTCCAATGTTTTGCGCACTTCCTTTAAGTGTTGGTGTGTGAAAGGCTTGTAAATAGACATGTTGTTGTTTCGCCAACTGAAATGGGATGTGGCGCTCAGCGATTGTCCGGCGCCGGTAGAGCCGGTGACGCCGTTTATGTGTACCTCGCCGTTGAGCAAATCGGCTTGGGCAAGCGGCAGCAAAGCCAGTTGAAAAGCGGTGGCAAAACAGCCAGGATTGGCGATATGTTGCGCTGTCCGTATTCGGTCGCGGTTCCATTCGGGCAAACCATATACGAAGGTCAACTCTTGCCCGTTTTTTGTGCAGAAATTTGGTTCAAGCCGAAAATCCTGACTCAGGTCGATGATATGCGGACGCCCCGGAAGCGGCTGTTCGTTGAGAAATTCAAGCGATTTGCCGTGTCCTGTGCACAGAAACACAACGTCCGCTTCTGACAAAGTGGTGGTAAAGCGGATTTCCGAATCTCCGTATAAATCGCTGTGTGCAGTATATAGCGGCTTGCCGGCATGACTGTTGCTGTGCACAAAAGTGATTTCCACAGCCGGATGCTGCAACAGGATACGCAGTAACTCGCCTGCCGTATATCCTGCTCCTCCAATAATACCAACCCTTATCATTTTAATTACGAATTACGGCGTTTTATCCATGTGTGGTGGTTTGTTTGCGAAAACGTTCCAACAGAGGGATATTTTTGATGAAACTGAAACTTTTTTTCTCTTTTGCGGGATCGTACAACAAACCGGTGCACAGACACATTCTGCGATGGTTGCGTTGCAGGATGTCGTAATTGATACAGGCTTCGCAACCTTTCCAAAAAGCATCGTCATCGGTTAGTTCCGAAAAAGTGACTGGCTTGTAGCCCAACTCGGTATTCAGCTTCAGCACTGCCAAACTGGTAGTGATGCTGAAAATCTTTGTATTCGGATATTTTTTGAGCGAAAGTTCAAAGATTTTCTTCTTGATTTGCCGTGCCAAACCGCTTTTGCGGTAAACTGGATTGACTATCAAGCCTGAATTGGCTACAAACTGTTCGTGACCCCACGATTCGATGTATGAAAAACCTGCAAACTGCCCTTGTTCGTCTAATGCAATCACCGATTTTCCTTCGCGCATCTTTCTTTCAACGTATTCCGGTGAGCGCTTGGCTATTCCGGTTCCCCGTACTTTTGCGGATTCCTCCATCTCTTTGCAAATGGCTTCCGCATATTGAGTATGTTTTTCGTTGGCTACTTCTATACTGAATTTCATCTTATTTTTAATTCCAAAAAACGCGCAAAATTAATGCTTTTTCAGACACATTTTTTTATTTTTATACTTCTGACAGAAATAATCTTATTTTAACAAATCATTTATTGTGTATAATGCTTATTTTCATATCATTGTGTTAAAAATCTGAACCTGCCGCCGGTCACTTTCAAATAGGTGAGTTGCTGAGGTATCACTGTTCCGTCTTCGGCTACAATCGGTTGTGCGTCGGGATTGACGTATGAGGAAACCGTAGTGGCAAAAGTCCCTTCTATGATATAATTGCCGATACAATCTCCTTCGAGAGGTATGATATTGGTGATATTTAAATAATTCTCGTCAGGTTTGAGCACGCTGCTGAAAATAGTCGGATAGTCATATTTGAAAAAGGTCATAATGTGCTGGGTGGAATACGAGGTGGTGTCTGAAATCACCAGATTTATTGCCACTCCCGTCATATACGCAGTGTCTGTGGCAGACATTTCGCCCGGTGCAGCAAACGTAAAGGAAAAATCCCTCAAATCAAGTTCATGCCAGGGTTTGGGTGCGCTATTGAGAACCTGTATGTTCTGAAAAATGAGGTAAACCGCCGATTGTTTGTATGTCATTTCCGTTCCTTCCGGCAGAAGATCGTCAAATTCATAAGAACTTCTGCAATGGGTGATGGTGTTTCCTTCGCCATCAGTGGTTAAGGGGGTTGAGCCTGTCAGTCCGGCATGTCCGGCATGTCCCAACTGGTAAAAGGTCTGTGGCACTCCGTCTAATTCGTATGTGATATAGAATGAGTCGTTATTTGGCTCGTTAGCCAGTTTGTAACTGCATTCATCCCCCGTTTTGTTGTCATTGCAGGATATCAATGCCAGCATCATTATTTGCAAAAAGTACCTGTATTTATTCATAGTGAAAATTTATAAAATGGCTAATTTTTCGATAATCGGTGTCAGGCTTTGATAGATGAGGTTGGCTACACCGGAAGGCAACATTCCCAAGGCAGCGATACATACGATAAGCCCGATGGCTGAAATTCTTTCGTACCAGGTGGCATCGGTCAGCGACAGATGGTGCTCGTTTTGCACCGGTCCGTATAGAATTTTCCCCACTGTGCGCAGGATATAGACCGCAGTGATGACGATGGAACAGGTGGCGACAATGGTCAGCACACGATGGAACACGTCAGCGTGTTGGAAAGAGCCTACAAAGATGGTCATTTCGGCGATAAATCCGCTCAATCCGGGCAGTCCCAGCGATGCTAAACCGGCAATCACGTAACATACTGCTGCAAAGGGCATTATTTTCATCAATCCGCCCATTTCACGAATGTCGCGGGTGTGGGTGCGTCCGTAAATTAAGCCTATGAGGGCGAAGAAAAGCGCTGTCATCAGTCCGTGTGAGAGCATTTGCAGCACAGCGCCGGTCATGGCAGTTTGGTTGAGCATCAGGATGGCAAATAACACCAATCCGCAGTGGCTTACCGAGGAATAAGCGTTGATGTATTTGAGGTCGGTTTGCACCACCGCGCTGAATGCGCCATATACGACGCTTATACCTGTAAGGATAAGGAATATCCACGAAAGTTCATGTGCGGCTTCGGGCATCAGTTGGATAGCCACGCGAAAACAGCCGTAACCGCCCAATTTCATCAATACGCCTGCATGAAGCATCGACACGGCTGTCGGTGCAGAGGCGTGACCGTCAGGCGACCATGTGTGAAACGGAAACAACGCGCCCAATATGCCGAATCCAACGAAGGTGGCAGGAAAAATCCAGTATTGATGCGCTATCGGGATGGTCTTGTTGACCAACTCTACCATGTTCATGGTGGAATGTCCCGAAGTGAAGTAAATGCCGAGTATGCCGACCAGCAGGAACGCAGAACCCGCCATCAGCATCAAGGTGAGTTTCATCGCTGCATACTCCTTGCGTCCCGTGCCCCACACTCCTATCAGCAGGTACATGGGTATCAGCGCCACCTCGTAAAAGAGGAACATCGTGAACAGGTCGAGGGAGATGAAAAAGCCGAATACACCGCAGGACAGCAGGCAAAACCACATAAAATACTCACGGGACATATTCCATGACGAGAAAACTCCGGTGAACACAATGATGGACGATAGAGCGAGCATCATCACCGAAATTCCGTCCACGCCTACCGTGTAGTGGATGTTTAGCGAGGAATACCAGACAGTATCTTTTACAAACAGCATGGCGTCAGTAGAAACAGAGCGTTCGTGCAGGAACAGCACTGCCAAAACGGCGGACAACGCCAACAATAGGGTGGATCCTGCCACCATAACAGTACGTATGCCATTGGTATTTCGCACAACAAACAGCGATAACAACATGACCAACGGCACCAATACGAAAAATGAAAGTATGTTCATCTCTAAAATTTAACGCACAAAAGTACATCAAAGTTTTTGAGTATGCAAATGTATCTATTTTGTGAATAAGGAAATAAGGGTAGATGGGGAAGATGATAGCCAAGGCTACTAAGGGTACCTGAGAAAATACGGGTTTACTTTCAGTGAAAATATGGGAACTCAAAACTCAAAACTCGAAACTCAAAACTCAAAACCCGAAACTTGAAACTCTTATTATTTTTGGGGAAATCGGGCGATGGTGCTGAAAAGCCGGTAAAACAAAAAGCCGGTCACAAAGCCGCCTATCACATCTGTCAGATAGTGGGCTTTGATGTAAACGGTGGAAA